>NZ_JAKSYA010000133.1:0-86143 GCF_022829485.1 Methylobacterium sp. J-059 | reverse complement strand
AGCGACTGGCGGGTCTCGATGCCGGCGTTGTTGACCAGCACGTCCAACCGCCCGTAGCTCTCGACCGCCGTCGCCGCCATGCGGTGCAGGTCCTCGGACCTGGAGACGTCGGCCTGCACTCCCACGGCGCGGCCACCGGCCACTCCTCCGGCGAGACGACCTCGACCTTCATCACCGGCTCGAGCAGCACGGAGCCGCCCTTCTGCAGGGCCTCGCGCAGCGCCGCCCGGGACGCGATCTCGAAGGCCAGCGCCGAGGAGTCGACGTCGTGATAGGCGCCGTCGATCAGCTCGACCTTGATGTCGACCACCGGGAAGCCGGCGAGGATGCCGGCGCCGAGGACCGAGTGCGACCATCGCTGCGTCGCTTGGTAAGGAATACTGATGAACCATCCCGACGTGGCGGAAGCGGCCCTCGCCTTCCTGCGCGACGGCCGCTTCCCGGATCGGTTGCGCGACATGCCGGGCGGAGCCGTCCGCCCGGCGCGATAGGGCCTCAGCCCGCCATCGCCGCCTTGAGGTTCTCGTCGACCTTGTCGAGGAAGCCGGTGGTGGAGAGCCACTTCTGCTCGGGCCCGACCAGGAGGGCGAGATCCTTGGTCATGTAGCCCGCTTCGACGGTGTCGACGCAGACGGTCTCGATCGTCGTCGCGAACTTGGCGAGCTCGGCGTTGCCGTCGAGCTTGGCCCGGTGGGCGAGGCCGCGGGTCCAGGCGAAGATCGAGGCGATCGAGTTGGTCGAGGTCTCCTTGCCCTTCTGGTGCTCGCGGTAGTGGCGCGTCACCGTGCCGTGCGCGGCCTCGGCCTCGACGGTCTGGCCGTCCGGCGTCATCAGCACCGAGGTCATCAGGCCGAGCGAGCCGAAGCCCTGCGCCGCCGTGTCGGACTGCACGTCGCCGTCGTAGTTCTTGCAGGCCCAGACGTAGCCGCCGGACCACTTCAGGCACGAGGCGACCATGTCGTCGATCAGCCGGTGCTCGTAGGTGATGCCGAGCGCCTGGAACTTGCCCTTGAACTCGGCGTCGAACACCTCCTGGAACAGGTCCTTGAAGCGGCCGTCATAGGCCTTGAGGATGGTGTTCTTGGTCGACAGGTAGACCGGGTACTTGCGGGCGAGGCCGTAGTTCAGCGAGGCGCGGGCGAAGTCGCGGATCGAGTCGTCGAGGTTGTACATCGACATCGCGACGCCGGCGGCCGGGAACTTGAACACCTCCTTCTCGATCACGGTGCCGTCGTCGCCCTCGAACTTGATCGTCAGGCGGCCCTTGCCCGGCACCTTGAAGTCGGTGGCGCGGTACTGGTCGCCGTAGGCGTGGCGGCCGATGACGAAGGGCTGGGTCCAGCCCGGCACGAGGCGGGGCACGTTCTTGCAGATGATCGGCTCGCGGAAGATGACGCCGCCGAGGATGTTGCGGATCGTGCCGTTGGGCGAGCGCCACATCTCCTTGAGCTTGAACTCCTCGACGCGCTGCTCGTCGGGGGTGATGGTGGCGCACTTCACGCCGACGCCGTGGCGCTTGATCGCCTCGGCCGCGTCGACCGTCACCTTGTCGTTCGTGGCATCGCGATGCTCGACGCCGAGGTCGTAATAGTCGAGGTCCAGGTCGAGATAGGGGTGGATCAGCTTGTTCTTGATCTCGGACCAGATGATCCGGGTCATCTCGTCGCCGTCGAGCTCGACGACGGGCTTCGCCACCTTGATCTTGTCCATGAGCCGCTGCCTTCCGTGGTAATCCGGGCGGGCCCCATGCAAATGCCGTGCGGCCGCGGGGCGGGTCATAGCGCGGGCGTTTCCCGGGCGAAAGCCGGGGGCGCGGACAGGCCGCCGGGGCTGTCATGCAAGCTCGGCCGTGCGGCGCTTAGGGGTGGACATCCGGCCGTCCGGCTGGGATCAGCGCGCATCCATCACGCGTGAGGAGCAACCATGAGCGAGCGCATCATCCTGCGGGCCGGCGAGGCGCTGGTCGCCGGCGGGCCGCCGAACACCGCATCCGAGCCGGAGGTGATCATCGGCGAGCTCGACGGGCCGGTCGGCACCGCGCTGGCCACGCTGACCGGCGACCAGGTCGTCGGCCATTCCCGCGTCTTCGCGCTGCTGAACACCGACATCATGGTGCGGCCGGTGACGCTGTGCGTCTCCAAGGTCAGCGTCACGGAATCGAAGTATACCTCGATCCTGATGGGCACGGTGCAGTTCGCCATCGCCAACGGCGTGCTCGACGCGGTCCGCGCCGGCTACATCCCCAAGGAGAAGGCCAACGACCTCGGCATCATCTGCTCGGTCTGGCTCAGCCCCGGCGTGATCCAGGCCGAGACCGTCGACCACAAGGCGCTGTTCGACATCCAGCGCCGCGGCATGACGGAGGCGATCCGCAAGGCGATGACCAACGAGCCCTCGATCGACTGGCTGCTGGAGAACCAGGACAAGATCGTGCACAAGTATTATCAGATGGGCCTCGACGGGAAGATCTGATCCTTGCGGCCGAGACCCTCCGGTCCGGCCGGCGGCCCTTCCGCACGGCGGACGTCCATGCGAGAGCGCCGCGCATGAGCGCCCCCGTCGTCATCCTCGTCGAACCGCAGCTGGCCGAGAACATCGGCATGACCGCCCGCGCCATGGCGAATTTCGGGCTGTCGGAGCTGCGGCTCGTCGCACCGCGCAACGGCTGGCCGAAGAAGGGCGCGCGTGAGGCCGCCTCCGGCGCGACGCACGTGCTCGACGCCGCCAAGGTCTTCGCGACGCTCCCAGACGCCGTCGCCGACCTCACCATGCTGCTCGCGACCACCGCCCGGGAGCGCGGGCAGATGAAGCGCGTGCTGCTGCCCGACGCCGCCATGACGGAGGCGGCCGAGCGCGGCGCGAACGCCGAGAAGGTCGGGGTGATGTTCGGCCGCGAGCGCGTCGGGCTCCTGAACGACGAGGTCTCGCTGGCCGATGCCATCGTCACCTTTCCCGTCGCCGAGGCATTCCCGTCGCTCAACCTCGCCCAGGCCGTGCTGCTGGTCGGCTACGAGTGGCGGCGCGCGGCGGGCCTCGCCCGACCGCGCTTCACCGGCGAGATCCGGGCGCCGCAGGCGACCCGCGAGGCGCTGCTCTCCCTGTTCGACATCCTCGAGGCGACGCTCGCGCGCGCCGGATTCTACCCGCCGCAGAAGCGCGAGATCATCGCCCGCAACATGCGCGACCGGCTCCACCGCATGAGCCTGACCGACCAGGACGTGCGCACCTTCCGCGGTGCGCTCAAGGCGCTCGAACGCGGGGCGCGGCGCCGACCGGACGACGCGTCCTAGAGGATTTTTTGGTGATCCCCGGATCACGAAAAACGCTCTATCTTGTCGAGAGATCGCATTGTCTTCACGCGAGCCGGGATCCACCTCGCTTGAAGATGCTCTAGCCGCGATCGGCCGGCTTGCGGGCCAAGGCGGCCGCGGCGCGGCTCGACTGGGCGGCGAGGCTGCGCAGCGAGGCGAGGTTGGCGGCGACCTCCGCGGGCGGCAGGTCGCGCCGCAGGATCGCCTCGGCCTCGTCGAACCGGCCCTTCAGGCCGAGCACCAGGGCGAGGTTGCCGCGCACCCGCGCGTCTGCGCCGGGCCGCGAGACCGCGACGCGCATCGTCTCCTCGGCGCGGTCGAGCTGGCGCGCCAGCGCGTAGGACAGACCGAGATTGGACAGGACGGAGGGCTCGTCGGGGCGGATCTTGAGGGCCGCTTCGTAGAAGCTCTGCGCGCGGGCGTGGTCGCCGAGCTGGTCGGAGACGGAGCCCTGCGCCGACAGGATGCGCCAGTCGGGCTGCGCCGGGGAATGGGCGTTCTGCAGCACGTCCTGCGCCTCCTGCAGCCGCCCGACCTCGACCAGGGACTTGCCGTAGGCGCCGAGCACCGCCGTGTTGCGCGGGTTCCGCAGGGCGGCCTGCTGCAGCACCGCGCTCGCCTGGGCACGCTGGTCGGTGGCCCGCAGCGCCTGCGCGTAGCGCATCGCGATGCCGAGATCGTTCGGGTTGGCCGCGTAGGATTCGGCGAGCGACTCGACCTGCCCGGCCGCGATGCGCGGGGCGTCGATCGAGCCGGTGGTCTCGGGCGAGCGCGACTGGCACCCAGCGGCCACGAGGGTGACCAGGCAGGCGGCGACCAGGCGGGGGGCCGAACCCCGGGCGAACGGGGCCGTATTCGGCCGGAGGGCCGCGATCATGGAATGCTCCGTCGAGGTCCGGCAGGAGGTTCTTCCCGTGCCGGACGGGACGGTGATAGAGCGTTAACCCTAACCCGGGGTTAAGCGCCCGGCCCGGCCAGGACCGCATGACAGACACCGCACCGTCCCTTCCGCCCCTGTTGCCGGCCGGAACCTCCGGCATCCCGATCTCCCTGGTCGCGAAGGACGGGTGGCCGAGGATCGAAGCCGGCCTCGACGCCGCGCAGCGGACCTATGCGGGGGCGATCGGCTTCGCGGCCAAGCCCG
The DNA here is from genome assembly GCF_022829485.1 of Methylobacterium sp. J-059. NCBI lineage: Bacteria > Pseudomonadati > Pseudomonadota > Alphaproteobacteria > Hyphomicrobiales > Methylobacteriaceae > Methylobacterium > Methylobacterium sp. J-059. Next base: position 81,688 of record NZ_JAKSYA010000133.1, on the reverse strand, counting down.
GGCAGGTGGCGTTGCTGCCCGCCGCCGACGGGACGCTCGCCCGCGTGCTGTTCGGCCTCGGCGAGACCGACGCGGCCGGCCACGATCGGCTTCTCGCCGGCAAGCTCCCCGGCCTGCTGCCGCCCGGCACCTACGCCTTCGCGGATGCCGAGGCGCCGGCCGAGGCGGCGCTCGCCTGGCTGCTCGGATCCTATCGCTTCTCGCGCTACCGCCCCGCCGGGCCGGAGCGCCCCCGCCTCGTCGCGCCGGAGGGAATCGACGCCGCCGACACCGATCGCATCGCCGCCGCGGTCGCGCTCGGGCGCGACCTCGTCAACACGCCGGCCAACGACCTCGGCCCGGCCGAGATCGAGGCGGCGGCGCGTGCGCTGGCCGAGCGGCACGGGGCGACGATCACGGTCATCGCCGGCGCCGAGCTCGAGCGCGATTTCCCGCTGGTCCATGCGGTCGGCGCCGCCTCGACCCGGCCGCCCCGGCTGATCGACCTCACCTGGGGGCCGGCCGACGCGCCGCGGGTGACGCTGGTCGGCAAGGGCGTCGCCTTCGACACCGGCGGCCTCGACATCAAGCCGTCGGCCGGCATGCTGCTGATGAAGAAGGATATGGGCGGCGCAGCCGCAGCCCTCGCCGCCGCCGACATGGCGATGGGCGCCGGCCTGCGCCTGCGGCTGCGCCTGCTCATCCCGGCTGTGGAGAACGCGATCTCCGGCGAGGCCTTCCGCCCCGGCGACGTGATCCGCAGCCGCGCCGGGCTCACCGTCGAGATCGGCAACACCGATGCCGAGGGCCGGCTGATCCTCGCCGACGCGCTGGCGCTCGCCGATGCCGACGCGCCCGAGCTGCTGATCGACTTCGCGACGCTCACCGGCGCCGCCCGCGTGGCGCTCGGCCCCGACCTGCCGGCGTTCTTCACCGAGGACGACGCGTTCGCCGCCGCGTTCGAGGCGGCGGGCCGCGCCGCGGCCGATCCGGTCTGGCGCCTGCCGCTGCACGCGCCCTATGCGAGCCTGCTCGCCTCGAAGGTGGCCGACCTCAACAATGTCGCCGGCGGCCCCTTCGCCGGGGCGATCACCGCCGCGCTGTTCCTGCGCCGCTTCGCCCCGAGCACCAAGCGCCACGTCCACCTCGACCTCTACGGCTGGAACCCCTCGGCCAAGCCCGGCCGGCCGGAGGGCGGTGAGGTGCAGACCGCGCGCCTGGTCTACGCGCTGCTCAAGGAGCGCTACCCGGCGGCGTGACACGCGGGATCTTCGTGGGGGAAGATGGCCCACGTCGTCGTCGGCTCGCCTGCCGGGCTCGTCGCGGGCCGGAGCCGGGCCGCTAGGCCGCGGCGGCCAGCGCCTCCGGGCCGGCGGCCTCGATGCGGTTCCGACCGAGGACTTTTGCCCGGTACAGCGCGCCGTCGGCGCTCGCGAGCCTCTCGGCGAGACCGCGGCCCTCCGGGGCCGCGAGCCCGCCGCTGACGGTGGCGTGGATCGCGAGGCCGTCCGCCCCCGCCGGCGCCGCAGCGAACCGGCGCGCGATCGCCGCGCCGCGGCTGAGCGCCGGCTGCCGGTCGTAGCCGGGCAGGAGCGCGGCGAACGCCTCGCCGCCGAGACGGACGAGGAGCGCATCGGACCCCGTCCCCTCGCGTACGGTCTCGGCGAACAGCGTCAAGTCTCGTCGCCGACCGGATGGCCGTAGCGGTCGACGGTCCGCTCGCGAAGCTGGACGACGCCCGCGATGCAGGCTTGCCGCATGCCCGACATCCTTACGCCGCGTGATCACGAGGCTGCACGCGCCTGCGCGCCGAGGTTTCCACCAGCGCGCGTGTCGGCGACGGTCGCCGCGACCGCGATGATCGAGCAATGGCGGCGCTCTCATCTTCCCGCGTCGACAGCCGCGACCCGGAGACGCTTGCGCGTCCACGTCTCATCCCGCCAGCGGCAGCCCCGTCTCGATCAGCCGTGCCCAGAGCGAGGCGCCGAGCGGGGCGGCGGCGTCGCAGAAATCGTAGTGCGGGTGGTGGAGCGCGGCGCTGTCGCCGTTGCCGAGGAACAGGTAGGCGCCAGGGCGCCGGCCGAGCATGTAGGAGAAGTCCTCGGCCGCCATCATCGGCGCGACGGCGCGGTCGACCCGCGCTTCGCCGACGAGGCCGGCGGCGACGTCGGCCATGAAGGCGGCTTCCGCCGGGTGGTTCTCGGTCACGGGGTAGCTCGATCCGAAGTCGACGCTGCCGACCGCGCCGAACCCGGCCGAGACCTGCTCGACGATCGCCACGATCCGCGCCTTCGTCGTTGTGCGCACCGCGGTCGAGAGCGCGCGCATGGTGCCGCGCATCGTCACCGTCTGCGGCAGCACGTTGAAGGCTTCGCCGGCTTCGAGCGCGCAGACCGAGACCACGGCCGATTGCAGCGGGTCGATGGTGCGCGACACGATCGATTGCAGGGCGATCACCACGTGGCTCGCTACCACGACGCTGTCGATCGCGTTGTGCGGCAGGGCGGCGTGGCCGCCGCGTCCCTCGATCGTCAGGGTGAAGCGGTCGGTCGAGGCCATGATCGGGCCGGGACGGATCGCGAAGGATCCGAGCGCGAGGCCGGGGATGTTGTGCATCCCGTAGACCGCATCGATGCCGAAGCGCTCCATCAGCCCGTCCTCGACCATCGCCTCGCCGCCGCCGCCGCCCTCCTCCGCCGGCTGGAAGATCAGCACCGCCGTCCCGTCGAAGTTGCGGGTGGCGGCGAGGTACTTCGCGGCGCCGAGCAGCATCGCGGTGTGCCCGTCGTGCCCGCAGGCGTGCATCTTGCCCGGCACGGTCGAGCGGTAGGCGAGGTCGCGCACCTCCTGGATCGGCAGGGCGTCCATGTCGGCGCGCAGGCCCAGGGTGCGGGCGGCGGCTTGGCCCGCGCCGTGTCCGGCCCCGTTTCCCCTGCCCCGGATCACGCCGACGACGCCGGTCCGGCCGATGCCGGTCTCGACCGCGTCGCAGCCGAAGGCCGCGAGCTTGTCGGCGACGAAGCCGGCGGTGCGCGTGACGTCGTAGAGCAACTCGGGATGGGCGTGCAGGTCGTGCCGCCAGGCGGTCATCTCGTCGGCGAAGCGCCGGATCTCCGGCAGGCCGCCCGTGGATCGGTCCTCGGCGGCCGCGCTGCGGACGTGGGCATCGCGGGCGATCGGAGGTTCGGCGGACGGGTGCGGCAACGGCATGGATCGAAAGGCCTTCGGCTCCGGTCGTCGCGGCCGGCAGGTCCCACCAGCAAACAGGGGGCCAACGCTCCGGTCAACGCGGGAGCGACGGCGTATCGCCTCAGCGGCGGCGCCCCGATCCGCCGTCGTTGTGGGCGAGCGTCTGCGCCGCGAGCGCCGCGTCGAGCTTCCGCATCGCCTCGAAGCGCGCGATGTCGGCCTCGACGTCGCGGATCGTCTCCTCGACGAGGTGATGCTGGATCGCGAGGCGGGGATCGTCGGGCGCCATGCCCTCGCGCTCGCGCAGGCGCAGCACCGCCTGCCGCACCACCCCGTAGACCGCCTCGCGCTCGGCCCGGTTCATGGTCGGCTTGATCGCCTGGGCGACGAGGTCGGAGAAGTCCGGCATGGGCGTGCGATCGGGTCCGCTCGAGGGGGGGGGCGGCCGGACCCGGATGCGGGCCGGCCCTATCGGGCGCTGCGCCCGCTCAGATCCGCTGGTCCCTGATCCCGCCGACGATCAGCGACACCGAGCTCCACAGCACGACGAAGCAGAAGAACAGCACCGCGAGCTGGCGCCAGCGCTTGGGATAGAGCGAATCCGTCGGGATCATCGGCGGCACGAAGGCCGTGAGGAAGATGTGCTGCTTGCCGGCGGAGACGCGCGCCCGGTCGAGCAGCGTGTTCGCCATCTCGTTGAGCTTCTCGGCGATGGTGCGCTCGACCATCAGGCCCTCGTATTCGAGCAGCGCGTTGGTCATGGTCGCGCCGCCGGCGGCGCCCCCGTCGGTGGTCAGCTGGTCCTGCAGCGTCTTCATCTGGCCGTCGATCGCCGCCACCGTCGCGGCGAGGACCTGGATCGAGCGGGACTTCTCGTCGAGGTTCGAGCCGCGCAGCACCTGGAGGTCGTTCTCCGCCTTCAGCTTCTCCTTGCGCAGGGTCATCATCGTCAGCAGGGTGCCCTCCGCCGACTTGATCGGATCGATGATGCCCCAGTGGTTGCGGTAGCGCTGGATGTCCAGCGTCGCCTTGCGCAGCCGCTCCTGCGCCGCCGCCGAATCGATCTCGGCCTGCTTGACCATGTCGGCCTGCGCGCGCCGCGAGATCTCGTTGATCAGCACCTCGGAGCGGGCGACGACGTCCTTGGCGATCGCCAGGGCGTCCTCCGGCGTAAAGGCGCGGACCGACAGCTGGATCACGCCCGAGATCGCGTCGATCCGCGCCTGGACGTGCTCCTGCCAGTACTTCGTCAGCTCCTCGATCGGCTGCGGCGTGCGATAGCGCGCCCAGAAGTCGGCTTCGTTGCGAGAGAACATCTGCGACACGCCGAGGCTCTTCTCGACGGCGTCGACCATCGCCTGGCTGTTGATGAAGTCCCGGACGATGTAGCTGTCCTGGCTGTTGTGCTTCTGAATCAGGCTGGTGTACTCGCCGAGCGACACGTTCTCCATCGGCTCGACGTTGCCGCGCACGGCGAACTGCGCCTCGGCGATGTACTGGTCCGAGGCGATCGCGAACAGGTAGAACCCGACGACCGCGGTCGGCAGCAGGACGAACAGGCTGAAGCGCTGGACCAGCCGGGCGACGTAGCTCTTCGGCTCCGCGTCGACCGGGCTGAGGCCCGGCAGGCGGGTCCAGGCGAGGCTCTCGCGGGTGCGCTGGACCAGCGAGCGCCGGGCCGGATCGCGGATCGGCTCGATCGTCTCGGCACCGCGCCGAAGCTCGGTCACAGACCGCTGCGCGACCTGCAGAAGGCCGCGGAGCCGATCGCCTTGCCTGACCTCGTCGACGCTCATCCGTTCCGGTTTCCTGCGCTCTGCTCGTTCGACCGCGCCGTGACGGAGACGGCCGCGCCGTGCGACCTCGCCGGCTCGCTGTCGAGACGAGGCCCGCTCGCGATCGGAGCGGTGCCGCAATCCCGTTCTTTTCGGCCCTTTTTAAGGCGTCGGCGGTGCGCGGCCGGCGGCGGCCGGCACGATCCGCCGCGGTTGCGCGCCGCCCGTCCCCGTCCTACCCGATGTGCGATGAAAACGGATTCCGCCAACGTCGCACCTGCCCGACCCGTCCGAACGGCGAAGGCGAAGTTCTCCGAGGTGGTGGCGGTCTGCACGAAGTGCGCCAAGCGCCAGGGCTTGCCCAAGCGAGCGATCCGCGACCGGGTGAAGGCCGGCCTGAAGCAGGCCCGGCCCGGGGCGAAGCTTCGGATCGTCGAGACCGGATGCCTCGGCCCCTGCCCGAAGCGCCTCGTCGCCGTCGCCACCGGGGCCAGCGTCGCGGGCGGGCGGATCCTGCTGATCGACCCGACGGCGCCCGCGGCCGAGATCGCCGCCCAGCTGCTGCCGTGCCGGAGACCGGCCGCGCCGTCGCACGATCCGGAGGCCGGAGACGATCGGGACGCGGCCGCGTGACGGCGCCGGGGGCCTCCCGCGCGGGCCGGCCCGGGGTCGCGCGGGCGATCCTGCGCCGCCTGCCGCTGGCCGGCACCGTGCTCGGCCTCGGCCTCGCCGTCTGGCTCGTCGCCACCAACGACCTCGGAGCCGTCGCCGACGCGTTCGGCCGGATCGGGTTCCTGGGCCTGGCCGCCGTGGTGATGATGCGGGCGGCCATCGTGACGATCTGCGCGGTCGCCTGGCAGCGCATCCTCGACGGCCTGTCGCCGGCCGGCCTTCCCGCCTTCGCCACCCTGCGCTTCGTGCGCGAGGGCATCAACGTGCTTCTGCCGGTCGCCTCCGTCGGGGGCGACGTGGTCGGCGGCCGGCTGTTGACCTTCTGGGGCGTCGCCGGGCCGCTCGCCGCCGCCTCGATCCTCGCCGACATGCTGTTCCAGGTCGGGACGCAGGCGCTGTTCGCGCTGCTCGGCGCCGGCCTGCTGATGCAGGTGGAGGGCGAGCCGGCCGCCGAGCTCGCGCGCTGGGTGCTGCGGGCGCTCGCGGTCGCCGGCCTCGTGCTCGCCGCCTTCTTCGCCTTCCAGCGCACGGGTGCGGCGCGCTTCGTCGAGCGCAAGCTCGGCGCGCTCTCGCGGCGCTTCGTGCGCGAGGCCGAGCCGGCCCGCGGCGAGGGCGACAGCGTGCAGGATGCGCTCGATGCGGTCTGGGGCCGCGGACGGCGCCTGCGGCTGCTGCAATCGGTCCTGCTGCACGCCCTCGCCTGGACGCTGGGCGCGGCCGAGATCGCCATCGTGCTCGCCTGCATCGGCGTCGAGGGCGTGACCGTGTCCGAGGTCCTGGTGATCGAGGCCCTGAGCCAGGCGATCAAGTCGGCGGCCTTCCCGATCCCGAGCGGGCTCGGCGTGCAGGAGGGCGGCTTCGTGATCGTCGGCGCGCTGTTCGGCATCGATCCCGGCACCGCCATCGCCCTGTCGCTCGCCAAGCGCGTCCCCGACGTGGTGCTCGGCCTGCCCTCCCTGATCGTGTGGCAGAACCTCGAATCGCGCCGCGGCACCGTGGGCTCGCCGACGCCATGAGCGCGCGTGGCCCGTCCGCAAGGCTCGATCCGTCCTCCAGGCTTGCACGGCCCGAGAACCCGCCCCAGGGTGCCGCCGCCATGAAGCCCGCCGACATCCATCCTCGTTTCCGGATCCCGCGTCGTCTCGGGCTCGCCGTCTTCGCGCTCGCGCTCGGCGCGGGTCCGGCCGCCGCGCAGAGCCTCACCGTGGATCTCGGGGCGGGCGGCGCCAGCGAGCGCGCGCTGCAGCTCGTCGCGCTCATCACCGTGCTGGCTTTGGCGCCCTCGGTCCTGGTGATGGCGACCGCGTTCACGCGGATCGTGGTGGTGCTGTCGATCCTGCGCTCGGCGCTCGGCACCCAGACCGCGCCGCCCACCACGGTGATCGTCAGCCTCGCGCTGTTCCTCACCGCCTTCGTGATGGCGCCGACCGGGCGCGAAGCCTACCGCGCCGGCATCGAGCCGCTGCTCGCCAACCAGATCACGCAGGGGCAGGCCTTCGAGCGGGCGTCGGCGCCGTTCAAGGCGTTCATGCTGAAGAACGTCCGCGAGAAGGACCTGAAGTTGTTCCTCGACATGGCCAAGGTGCCGGTGCCCTCCGGGCCCGAGGCGGTCGGCCTCGAGATCGTCACGCCGGCCTTCATGATCTCGGAGCTGCGCCGCGCCTTCGAGATCGGCTTCCTGCTGTTCATCCCGTTCCTGATCATCGACCTCGTGGTCGCGTCGGTGCTGATGGCGGTGGGCATGATGATGGTGCCGCCGGCGACCGTGGCGCTGCCGTTCAAGCTGATCTTCTTCGTGCTGGTCGACGGCTGGACGCTCGTCGCCGGGTCGCTGGTGCAGAGCTACGGGGGAAGCTGACGCGGGCTTCGTTCGCGGAAAGCTCACATTGACGAGCCGCCCGGCGCGGCCCATCCTGAGCCGATGTCGGTCGACACCATCCACCTCATGCGGCGGACCGATCCCGGCGCTCCGCTGCGGGATCTCGACGACGTGCGCGTGCTTGCCAGTGTCGTGACGATGGACGGCGACATGATCCCGGCCGGCGCCGCGGGAACCGTGGTCGCGGTCTGGGGGGCCGGCGAGGCCTACGAGGTCGAGTTCCCGGAACCACCCGGCGCGCTCGCCACCGTCGAGGCAGCGCAGCTCGTGCGAACGGGGCGCTCGGTTCCTTGATCGACGAAGGCTGGTGGCCGGTCCTCGAGATTCCGGACGGCAAGCTGGTCGATTACCTCCTCAACCCCGAACATCCGACAGGCGGCCCGAAGGCGCGCTTCTTCCTGTCTTTCGGGTTCGATCGGTCCCGGCCGCAAGAGCTCGGCCGAGCCTTGCTGGCACAGGCCGACGCACTCTACGGCACGGAAGCCCTTCGCTTGGTCCAGGTCGACGGTCGCGTGCGCCTCGTCGTCGAGGGGCCGATCGCTGCCCCGGATGGACGGCGCCCGCGCGTCCGCGTCGTCTGGCAGCAACAAGCGGCGATCGCTTGGCGCCTCATCACCGCGGTGCTGCTGACGCGCTGATGCCTTCGCCCATCGACCCGACGAAGCGAAGGCCGCGATCACGGCAACCGCTCCGATGACGAATGCATGCGGCGGACGCATCGCCATCCGGCGAGGCCGCACCGCCAGGTCCGACGATGCTCAGCCCGGCGGCGTCGCCTGCCCGTCGGCGCGCTTCTCGGGCTCGCCGCGGGCGGGGAGCGAGGCGTCCGGGTAGCGCTTGCGGTACTCGGCGAGGAAGGCCGCCAGGGTCTCGGCGTTCGTCGCCTTCTGGGCGATCTCGCGGAACCCCGGCTTCGTGGTCGCGTCGGCGCTGGTCAGCAGCGCGAAGGTGCGGGCATCGGCGCTGTCGGCCATCGCATCCGAGAACTTGGCCTTCAGCCGCTCGAGCCCGATCGGCTCGACCGCGAGGTCGTAGGCGATGCCCGCGCGGATCACGTCGGCGCGGGCCGCGTCGTCGAGCACCTTGCCGGAGCGCCACGCATCGCCGAGCAGGGCCTCGTGCGCCTCCCCGGCCTCGCGCCAGCGCCGCGCCGACCACAGGATGTCCGCCCGCAGCCGCGCCGCGTCCGGGCCGGCCTCGCCCTCGATCGTCTCGAGCGCGAGATCGGTCCGCGACAGGTCGGACAGGGCACGCGCGCGCAGCAGCGACCGGGCGCGGCGCAGGTCGCGGGGAAGCTCGGGCAGGTAGGTTCCCTCGATCGCCTCCAGCGCCATCAGCGGCTTGCCGTCCATGAGACGGATCGAGGCGAGCTGCGTCGCGACGCTCGATCGGCTCGGTCCGGTGAGGCGGTTGTCGATCTGGTACTGGAGCAGGTTGGCGGCGGGATCGAGCAGATCGAGGCCGACGAGCCGCTCGGCCAGCCGACGCACCACGGCGTCGCCCCGCCGCCCGATCGGCGCGAAGTCCTTGAAGTCGAAGTACAATGCCACCGCGTCGATCCCGCTGAGCGAATCGCCCCGCGGCGAGAGGTACAGCTCGTCGAACAGCGCCATCGCCTCGTCGTGCAGCGCGCGGGTCTCGGGTGCATCGGAGCCGATGGCATCGGCGGCCCGCACGGCGGTGAAGGCCTCGCGATAGCGCCCGGCCGCCATGTAGAGCCGGGCGAGCCCGGCGGTGATCGCGTTCTCGATCTCGCCGCCGTGCCAGGTGATCGCCAGCCGCTCGAGCCGGTCCATCGCCTCCTCGGGGGGGATCTTGCCGGTCTCGCGCGCGAGCAGCGTGCCGCGCAGTGCCGCCGCCGCCGCCGCCGGTCGCTCGCCCGATTCGGCGAGGCGATCGTAGGCGTCGAGCGCGGCCTTGGTCCGATCGGTCGCCTCGTCGACGCGGGCCCGGACCAGGGCGACGCGGTCCCGCTCCAACGGTGTCGGTTCGGCGGTCGCGAGCCGCGCGACCCGCTGCAATGCGGTGTCGAGGTCGCCGGTCTCGAGCGCGGATTCGGCCGCCAGCGTGCGGATCGTCGCCTGCAGGGCGAGCGGGTAGCGCTCGATCACCGGCAAGGTCCGCTGGAAGCCGGCCTCGGCGTCGTGCCAGCGTCCCGCCTGCCCGTCGGCGACGGCGCGCCACAGCACTGCCTCGGGATCGCGTTGCAGCGCCTCGGTCGCGAGCACCCGACGCGCCTCTGCATTTCGGCCGATCGCGGCGAGCGCCGCGGCGCGCAGGATCGCGGTGTCGCGGCCGCTCGCCACCAGGGGGTCGTCGGCCGAGGCCGCGTCGAGGGTGGTCAGGGCCTCGGGCGCGAGGCCGTTGGCGAGCTGGGTGCGCGCGAGGGTGAGCCGCAGCGGGCCGCGCGTTCCGGCGGACGCCGCGATCGAGGCGCCGAACTGTGCCCGGATCGTCTCGCGCACGTCGCCGAGGCGCGCCTGCTCCCAGGGCTCGCGCTGGATCGCGAGGTTCGAGGCCTCGGCGAGCGGCGCTTCGGGGGGCCGCGCCACGGACGAGACCGCGAGGCCGCCCTCGCGCCCGATGACCACGCCGTCGAGGTCGGGACGCACGGTGAGGTCGTCGGCCTGAGCCAGCACGGCGAGGCCGAAGCGGCTCGGCAGCAGCTCGAAATCGACGAAGCGCTGGCGCTTCGCGATGCCGGCGGGCTTCCAGCCGCGCGCGGTGACGACGGCGATGCGCTCGCCGTCGAGATCGAGCCATGCCGCGCTGGCGGGTTGCGGCAGGCCGACCGCGACGCGCCCGTGCCCGGCGGCGTCGGGCAGGCGCGTCGGCGCGAGGGTGTCGCTCGGGCCGAGGTCGTCCCCCGCGGTCAGCTCCCAGGCGCCGGCGGCGGACCCGGCACGCACCGGCACGAGATCGAGCAAGGTCCCGGCCGGGACGGCGAAGCGCAACGCCGTCAGCGCACCCGTCCGCACCGGCTCGCCGAGGGCGCGCAGGCCGCCCGACCCGCCGGTCGGGAGGGCGACCGGCTCGCCGGTCTCGAAGACCAGGGTCGCGACCCCGCCGCGCTCGAACAATGCGACCGCCGGGCGCTTGGCGAACGGGAAGACGAGGCCGGACCCGGCTTGCCGCTCGGGCGGCTCGGGCGCCGGTGGCCGGTTCGGCGCCGCGGTGCCCGGTGGTCCGGCGGCCGCCGGAACATCGGCCGTGGCGGAGGCTTTGGCATCCCCGGTCCTGGGCGCGACCCGGCTCGGCGGCTCTCCCTTGCTCGCGGGTTCGGGCTTGGTCGCAGGTTCGGCCTTGCTCGCGGCTTCGGCCTTGGCAGCCTGCTCCGCCCTGGCAGCCGCCTCGGCCTTGGCGGCGGCGTCCTTCTTGGCGACGATGTCGAACACCACGGTGTCGTCGTCGCGGTCGGTCGAGACCGTGAAAGCATCGCCCGCCGCCACCACGAGCCCGGCCGAGGCATCGTCGGCCGACGCGGTCAGGCGGGCCATGTCCTGGCGCAGCCGGCCACGGGTCTCGGACAGGTCGAAGCTGTAGGCCCCCAGTATGCGCAGCCGCGTTGCGCCACCTTCCGGGCCGACGGTCGCCTCGGCGCCCTCGGGCAGCCGCACCGTCAGGCGGGTGAGCGTCGGCAGCTTCGTGACCTCGACGCCGAGCGGCCGGCGCACGGGTGCGGGGTTGCGCGATTTCAGGATCGCTTCCGCGGCACGCGCACGCCGGGCCAGGTCGGCGACGATCTCCGGCGGCAGCGGCGGCGGCAGGCTCGTCCAGCTCTCGGGCAGGAGGTCGACGAAGACTTTCTCGCCGGCGTCCTGCACGTTGACGCGCACGGTCCGCTGCAGGGCGAGCCGCAGGCCGCTGCCGTCGGGATCGCGCCGGACGGCGGTGAGGTAATCAGGCAGCTGCGAGACCAGCCGCTCCGGCCCGGCCTCGGTCCGCTCGCCGTAGCCGAGCACCAGCACGCCGTTCGAGAGCCGCGCCTTGATCGAGACCGCGCTGTCGAAGGTGAAGGCGATTCGCGCATAACCCTGCGCATCGGTGCCGGCGACGGCGAGGAGCTTCGCCGCCTGGACCGGCAGCCCGAGGCCGATCAGGACGGCGAGCGCGAGGCCCGCGCTGCGGGGCGTGCGGCGGACCCCTGGTCCCGTCTCAAGCCTCGCGCCCATCGATACGCCGCACCCGGGGCGGCGGGCGCCCCGGACGAGGGACGCAACGCTCCGACGCCGCTGAGGGCCGACACTGCTGGATCGCGGCTAACGTGCGCTTAATCGTGGTCGCCACCGACGTCCCAACGGCATTCCCGATGGCAGGCCGCGCGACGCTCAGCGCTTGACGATCAGGTTCGGGACGATTCGGCTCGACGGGCCGAACGTCTCGATCGCGCGTTGGCAATTGGCCGGAACGTCCTTGCGATAGGTCTCGACATACGAGCGCGAGATCGCCGCCAGCTCGCCCTGCTCCAGGTCCTGCGGATCAATTCCGAGGCGCTCGACGGCCGATTTCAGAAGCGCGGGATCGCCCTGGATGTCCGGGCAGGAGGTGTTGGCGAAGCCGACCAGCCCGGCGAGCCGCGCGGCCATGACCCGCTTCTTGTCCATCGGCGGTGCGTCGGGCATCGAGTCCGGCGGCGCACCGGGCGGGCTCGACTCTTGCGACGCGAGCGGGCTGGCGAGGCAGGCGAGCAGGGCCGCCAGGATCATCGGGTCGCGCATGCTCGGCCTCTCCTCGTCGTCTCGCTCGCCGGTGTCGTGGCGCGGCGGGTTGATGTCCCGCGCGTCGCCTTGGTCGCCGCGCGTCAGTTGCTAAGGGCGATCGCCCGGTCCCAGACCGGTGCGAACCCGCCGAGCGGCACGGCGATCGGCTGCAAATCGTTGGTCCCGGACTTCACCCCGATCACCTGAAGGGTCTTGGCCGTCCGCATCGCGTCGGTGGCGAGCGTCGGGAAGCTGATCGGCACTAGGCAGCCTTCGGATCCGCACGAGATGTAGGGCGCGCCCTTGCCGAGCACCACGTCGTCGAGCTTGAAGGTGATGCCCGGGTCGATCGCCAGGCCGAACGGCATCAGGATCAGCCCCTCGGACCGCCCGTCCTTGGGCGCCTGCAATTCGAAGGCGAACAGGCGCTTGCCGGTCTTGTTGTCCCCCTGCGACTGCATCAGCATGCACGACGTCGCCGGCTCGGCACGGCTGCAGCTCAGCGTCCAGTCGCCGTAATTCTCGGTGATGGAGAGTGCGCCGGCTGGCCAGACCGCCGCGGTCTTGGCAGGCGCGGCCTGCGCGGCAGGGGCGGCGGCCGGCGTCGCCTTCGGGGCCGGCTTCGGCGCGGGCGGGCGCGGCTTCGGCTTGACCTTCGGCGCGGCCTCGGGCGGAGCCTCCGACGCCTCTTCCTGTGCGGCGCACGGGACTGTGCCGATCGACAGCGCGATCAGGACGGCGGCGAGGATCGCGGGACGGCGGGATGCGCGGATCGGCGACATGCGAAGAACGGCCCCCTCGGCCGATGTGGCGTTGAGGAAGCCGCCTAGCGGTCAAGCCGAGGCTGCGCAATCCGGTGCCGGTGGATACGACCGGCGCGGCAACAGGATCAAGCGTGCGGCAGCGTCTCGGCGGCGCGGGCGCAACGCCGCTCGAAGGCGCTGCGGCCCTCGCGCCGGAGGACGCGCACGACCGTGAAGGCGAGGGTCAGGAAACCGGGATCGCGGTCCTGCGGCTCGTCGGCGGGTACCGGAACGCGGGCGGTGAGGACGGACAGCATGGCGGACTCCGTTCGATCGATGATCCGGCACGGATCGTGGTCGATTTCGCAGTGCAGCATGAGAGCGTTGTGCGATGCACGCAACATGAGGTTTGGTGGGGCTCGCATGCAGTCATCGCATGCCGCGGCAACACTTCGTCAACGACTCTGCTCGCCGCGCGGGCGTTGCGCGGTTGACCCTCACGGCACGAGGCGGCACTAGGGCCGGACATACCCTGCGCCGCGATCGATCGCCGACCGGGATCGGCGCCCGGGCCGGGGGGCCGTCGCGGACGTCCGTTCGCGGACGAGCCCGGCCTGTCGCCCCATCGTCACATCGGCCGCCTAACCCGAGCCGCCCCTGCGCGCCGCGCACATCCGAAGGACCGCCCGAGCCATGACCGACACGCCGAACCAAGGGCCGACCAGGGGGCCGATCCACGGCCGCATCAGCGGACCCATCGTGATGATCGGGTTCGGATCGATCGGTCGCGGCACGCTTCCTCTCATCGAGCGCCATTTCGAATACGACCGTGCCCGCTTCACCGTGATCGATCCGGATGATTCGCACCGGTCTCTCGCCGACAAGCACGGCCTGCGCTTCGAGACGGTCGCGCTGACCCGCGAGAATTATCGCGACGTGCTCACGCCCCTTCTCACCGAGGGCGGCGGCCAGGGCTTCTGCGTCAACCTCTCGGTCGACACCTCGTCGCGCGCGATCCTGGAGCTGTGCCGCGAGCTCGGCGCCCTCTACATCGACACCGTCGCCGAGCCGTGGCCGGGCTTCTACTTCGACAAGGAGAAGAGCCAGGGCGACCGCACCAACTACGCGCTGCGGCAGGACATCCTGGACGCGCGCACCGCCAGCCCCGGCGGCACCACCGCGGTCTCGTGCTGCGGCGCCAATCCCGGCATGGTCTCGTGGTTCGTCAAGCAGGCGGTGCTGAACATCGCGAAGGACACCGGCGTGACCACGCCCGAGCCGAAGTCCCGCGCCGAATGGGCCGCGCTGATGCGCGAGGTCGGCGTCAAGGGCGTCCACATCGCCGAGCGCGACACCCAGCGCGCCAAGCATCCGAAGCCGCAGGGCGTGTTCGTCAACACCTGGTCGGTCGAGGGCTTCGTCTCGGAGGGCAACCAGCCGGCCGAGCTCGGCTGGGGCACGCACGAGACCTGGATGCCCGAGAACGCCCGCGAGCAGGAGAAGGGCTCGCGCTGCGCGATCTACCTGCTCCAGCCCGGCGCCGACACCCGCGTGCGCTCGTGGACCCCGACTGCGCAGTCGCAGTTCGGCTTCCTCGTGACCCACAACGAGGCGATCTCGATCTCGGACTACTACACGGTTCTCGAGGGCGCGCGCGCGGCCTACCGCCCGACCTGCCACTACGCCTACCACCCGGCCAACGACGCCGTGCTGTCGCTCCACGAGATGTTCGGCAATGCCGGCAAGGTGCAAGAGAAGCACCACATCCTCGACGAGAACGAGATCGAGGACGGCATCGACGAGCTCGGCGTGCTGCTCTACGGCCACAAGAAGAACGCCTACTGGTACGGCTCGCAGCTCTCGATCGAGGAGACGCGCCGGATCGCGCCCTACCAGAACGCCACCGGCCTTCAGGTGACCTCGGCGGTGCTCGCCGGCATGGTCTGGGCGCTGGAGAACCCCGAGGCCGGCATCGTCGAGGCCGACGAGATGGACTTCCGCCGCTGCCTCGAAGTCCAGACCCCGTATCTCGGCCCCGTCGTCGGCGTCTACACCGACTGGACGCCGCTCGCCGGCCGCCCGGGCCTGTTCCCGGAGGACATCGACGCCAGCGATCCCTGGCAGTTCCGCAACGTGCTCGTGCACGGCTGAACCAGAGCGTCCGCGCCGTTGCGGACCGGCCCCGGACTGCTACCATCGCGGCCTCACCGGAGGAGGCCGCGATGGCCGTTGCCCGACGACGCGACGCGCGCATGGGCGTCGCCGAATACCAGGATTGGGTCGCGTCCAAGCCGGACGACCAGCGCTGGGAGCTGCTCGACGGCGTACCGACGCTGATGTCGCCGACGAGCGGGCGTCACCAGCGCATCGTCGCGAACCTGGTCCGGCGCCTCGACGAACTCGCCGAGCGCAGGGGCTGCAGCGCCCTCCCCGGCCTCGCCGTGCTCAGCGCGGAGATGGACGACTTCGCGCCGATCCCCGACATCGTGGTCCAGTGCGGCCCGCTGCCCCGCGACGGCTACACCCGCGACCCGCTGCTCGTCGCCGAGGTGCTGTCCCCCTCGACGATGAGCATGGATCGCGGCCGCAAGACCGATTTCTTCCGCACGGTCGCGGCGCTGCAAGTCTTCCTGATCGTCTATCAGGACGATGCCCGGGTCGAGGTCTGGCGGCGCGACGCCGGATGGGCGATGCGGATGCTGGGACGGGGCGACGTGATCGACCTGCCCGAGTTCGGCGGCACGCTCGCTGTAGCCGACATCTACGCCCGGGTGGAATTCTGAACGCCCGCGGCTGACGCCGGTCGCGGGCGGACTCATCTATGGTACGCTCGCCCAGGCAGTTCGGAGAGGCCCGCATGGCAGTCGCGGCGAAGCGGGACGACCGCATGAGCGTCCCGGACTACCGGGTGTGGGTCGCCGGCCGCCCGGACGACGAGCGCTGGGAACTGCTCGACGGCGAGCCGGTGCTGATGTCGCCACCGACCGAGCGGCACCAGACCATCGTCTCCAACCTCATCCGTCGCCTCGGCGACCTCGCCGATGTGCGGGGCTGCCGCGTCGTCCCCGGCATCGCGGTCGTCAGCCGGGACATGGACGACTTCGCGCCGATCCCCGACGTGGTGGTGCGTTGCGGCCCGATGCTGCCGGACGGCTACGCGTCCGATCCCGTCCGCGTCGCGGAGGTGCTGTCCCCCTCGACGATGAGCGCCGACCGCGGCCGCAAGACCGACTTCTACCGTGCCGTCGAGAGCCTGCAGGTCTTCCTGATCGTGTATCAGGACGAGCCGCGGGTGGAGGTCTGGCGCCGGCAGGAGGGCGACGCCCGGCGCAAGCAGGCGCTCGGCCTCGACGGCGCGATCGAGCTTCCCGAATTCGGCAGCGCCTTGCCCGTCGCAACCGTCTTCGCCGGTCTGTCGTTCTAGCCAACACCCACCAGGTCGCAGCCCTTGCCCCATTTCGAAGACTTCTACGCCGACAAGCTGCGCGGCGGCCTCGGCGTCACCGATGCGGAATCGGTGATGGACCTGCGCGGCGCCAACCGGGCGACCGCGGAGGCGTCGCTGAACGAGATGCTGGAGCGGAGCCGCTTCGCCAAGGGCAAGACCGTGGCGATCCGCCTCGATCCGCCGCCTAAGGGCGGCGGCGAGACCCTGTTCCAACCGGCGGGCCGCCTGCTGCTCGACGCCAAGCGCCGCGGCCTCGTCGACCGGTTGCAGACGCTCCCGGCCGGGGACGGGCTCGGGTTTTACGTGGCGCTGGCCGGGAAGCCGCAGCGCGAGCCGGCGTGACTGGCTCGGCCCAAGGTCCGTCCACCGTGTTCGCCGGGCGCAACACCATCGAGCGGCTGGCGCGCTTCGGGTTCTGCGCCCGCGGCGCGGTCTACTGCGTCGTCGGCGTGCTGGCGGTGTTCGCGGCGGTCGGGGCCGGCGGCAAGGCCGGCGACAGCGAGAACGCGCTCCGCTTCGTGCTGCTCGGACCCCTCGGCCCCTGGATCGTCGGCCTGATCGCCCTCGGGCTCTGGGGCTTCGCCGCCTGGCGCCTCGTCGAGGCGGTGACCGACGCCGACCGGCGCGGCACCTCGCCCAAGGGGCTCGTGGTGCGGGGCGCCCACCTCGTCAGCGCCGGCATCTATGCCGGCCTCGGGCTCACGGCGGCGAGCCTCGCCCTGGGGCTCGGCCTGCAGTCGGACGGCGATGGCCTGCAGGACTGGACGGCGTGGCTGCTGGCCAAACCCTTCGGCCGCTTCGCCGTGGCGCTGATCGGCCTCGGCGTCGCCGGCGGCGGCGTCGGCTTCCTGGTCAAGGCCGTCCGCGGCGACGTGACCGAGCGCCTCGCCCTGGACGCGGCGCGGCAGGCCTGGGCGGAGCCGGTCGGCCGGTTCGGCTACGCAACCCGCGGCATCGCATTCCTGATCATCGGCGGCTTCGTCGTCGTCGCGGCCTGGTATCAGGTCTCGTCGGAGGTGAAGGGCCTGTCCGGGGCGTTCCAGGCCCTGCGCGCCCAGCCCTACGGCCGGATCCTGCTCGCGATCGTCGCGGCCGGCCACGTGGCGTTCGGGGCCTTCGGCCTGATCCAGGCCCGCTATCGCCGGATCGACGCGCCCGACATCGACCAAGCCGACGACGCGGTGGCGCGGGCCGTCCGCCCGACCGGCTGACCGATCGCGTTGACACCGCCCGAGGCGGAGCCGATACCGCCGCGGAACATCATGCAGCAGCGCACCTACAAGACCGCGGTGATGGTGGTCCACGATCTCGTGGCGACCGCGCTGGCCGTGGTCCTCACCTTCGTGTTCCGCTTCACCGGCGACGCCCTCGCCGAACGCGTGCACGCGCTTCCCGTCCTGCTGCCGCCGTTCCTCGTCGTCGCCGGCCTCGTCTACGGACGGTTCAGGCTCTACCGCACCAAGTGGCGCTTCGCCTCCCTGCCCGATCTCGCCGGCATCGTCCGCGCCGCGAGCGTGCTCGCCTTCGGGCTGCTAGTGCTCGACTACGTCCTGGTCTCGTCGGACCTGTACGGGTTCTACTTCTTCGGCAAGATCGCCATCGTCCTGTACTGGGTGCTGCAGATCTTCCTGCTCGGCGGCACGCGCCTCGCCTTCCGCTACCTGAAATACGCCCGCTCCAAGCAGTCGAGCGCACGCTCGGCCACGGTGCCGACACTGCTGCTCGGCCGCGGTGCCGACATCGAGACGCTGCTGCGCGCGATCGAATCCGGCTCGGTGCGCAAGCTCGCGCCGAAGGGCATCCTCTCGCCGCGCGCCGACGAGGCCGGGCAGACGATGCGCGAGGTCGCCGTGCTCGGCGGCTTCGCCGACCTGGAGCGGGTCGTCGGCGACCTCGCCGCCCGCGGCCAGCCGGTGCGCCGGCTCGTCGCGACCCCGAGCGCGCTGGCGCCCGAGGCCGAGCCCGACGATCTGATCGCCCGCGCCCGGCGGCTCGGCGTGCCGCTCGCCCGGGTGGTCAGCCTCGGCGACGGCATGCGCGACGCCGAGCTCGCGCCGCTCGAGATCGAGGACCTGCTGCTGCGCCCCACCGTCGCGATCGACAGGCCGCGGCTGGAGCGGTTCCTCGCCGGCAAGCGCGTGCTCGTGACCGGCGGCGGCGGCTCGATCGGCTCCGAGATCTGCGCCCGGGCGCTCGCCTTCGGCGCCTCGGCGCTGATGGTGGTGGAAAGCTCCGAGCCGGCCTTGCACGGCATCCTGAGCCAGCCGGCGCTGCTCAACGCGCAGGCCGAGGTCGGCGGGACGCTCGCCGACATCCGCGACCGCGAGCGCCTGCACGCGGTCTTCGCCGAATTCCGGCCCGACTACGTGTTCCATGCCGCCGCGCTGAAGCAGGTGCCCTATCTCGAGCGCGACTGGAGCGAGGGCATCAAGACCAACGTGTTCGGCTCGATCAACGTCGCCGACGCGTCGGTGGCGGCCGGCGCCCGCGCGCTGGTGATGATCTCGACCGACAAGGCGATCGAGCCGGTGTCGCAGCTCGGCGTCACCAAGCGCTTCGCCGAGATGGTGGCGCAGGCGCGCGACGCCGAGCAGGCCGCGATCCCCGGCCACCCGACACGGCTGATCGCCGTGCGCTTCGGCAACGTGCTCGGCTCGGTCGGCTCGGTGGTGCCGGTGTTCAAGGCGCAGATCGCCCGCGGCGGCCCCGTCACCGTGACGCACCCCGACATGGTTCGCTACTTCATGACCGTGCGCGAGGCGGCCGACCTCGTCCTCACCGCGGCCTCGCATGCCGACCGCGAGGCGCGCAGCCTCGCGCCGGGCGCGGCCGACCAGCGCGCCGCGGTCTACGTCCTCAAGATGGGCCAGCCGGTGAAGATCGCCGAAATGGCCGAGCGCATGATCCGGCTCGCCGGCTTCGAGCCCGGCGCGGAGATCGAGCTGGTGTTCTCTGGCGCACGGCCGGGCGAGCGCCTGAACGAGATCCTGTTCGCGCGCGAGGAGCCCCGCGTCAGCCTCGACGGGATCGACGGCGTGATGGCGGCCAAGCCGGTCTTCGCCGACCGCGCCCGGCTCGATGCCTGGACGGCGGCCTTGCGCGAGGCGGTGGAGGCCGGCGACCGGGCCGCCGCGGAGGCGGTGTTCGAGGCGGCGATCCCGCATTTCCGCGAGCGCTTCGACAAGCCGGTCGCGGCGGCGCCGGCGAGCCCGGATGCGCCGGCCCTCGGAACCGCCGACGCCGGCCTCTGTTGATTCGCGAGCTTTCCCGGTCGGGAACCATTCGACGCCCCGCCGATTGAGGCGACGACCGAACCGAGCGCAGTTTCCGTACAGGGAGTGTGCCGAAGGAAGGACGAATTCATGCGGACGAAGACGTTTCTCGCAGCCCTCACGATGGTCGCCGGTCTCGGCGTGGCCGGGCTCGGCGTCGCTGCGCCGGCCTCGGCGCAGGGCATCCAGATCGGACCGGGCGGCGTTCGCGTCGATCCCGGCTATCGCGACCGCGGGCCCCGCGACGACATCGACCTGAGCCGCGGCGAGGCGATCCGGATCGCCCGTCGCGAGGGCCTCGCCGACGTCGACAACGTCGACCGCCGCGGGCCGCGCATCATCGTTCGCGGATCGGATCGTCGCGGCGACGACATCACGGTGGTGGTCGACAGCCGCTCGGGCGACGTGATCGACGTTCGCCGCTGACGCCATCGCCTCGGTGTCGTAGGATCGAGCCCCGGCCTCGCGGCCGGGGTTTTCTTTCGACCGAGGCCTGCCTTCGATGATGCCGTCCCGCGCCGCCGCATCGCTTCGCCGAAGCTCCATCGTCGCCGCTGCGGCGTTCGCGATCGTCCTGCCCGGGGCCTTATCCGCAAGCGCCGAAAGTTGCCGCGCCGCCGTCGGGGCGCGTCAGGCCGAGCGGCTGGTCGAGCGCTGCATCTCGGTCTCCCCGGCGACCCATCCGCCCTGCAACGCGGACAATGCCTGCGCCCTGATCGAATCCGAGATCGCCCGGGGCTGCCGGATGATCGACGACGGCACCGCGCCGTCGTTCTGTCAGAACGACTGATCCGCCGATCAGGCCGACAGGGGCGCGAGCCGAGCGAGGCCGTCCCGCGTCGTGCCGGCCGGCGCCCAGCCGAGGGCCGCCAAACCGTCGCTGCGCGCGACCAGATTCTCGGCCAACCGCGAGAAGGTCGCCTCTCGCCCAGTCAGGCGGCAGGCCAGCCCGATCGCCGCCGAGGGTATCGGAACCAGGCCGGGCCGTCGGCCGAGCCCGGCGCGCAGGGCCGTCAGCATCTCCGGGAGCGTCGGCGCGTCGGGGTCGGCGACGACCAGCGGCCGGTTCAGCGCGGCGTCGGTCCGCAGCACCGTATCGATCGCCGCCGACACGCTCTCGACCGAGACCAGCGACCGGCGGCCGGCCAGCGATCCGAGCGGAAGCGGATACGGCGAGCGGGCGAGCCGCACCAGCGCGGCCATGTTGCCCTTCACGCCGGCGCCGTAGACCAGGACGGGCCGCAGGGCGACCCAATCGATGCCGATGGCGTCGAGCGCCCGCTCGGCCTCGAGCTTGGAGCGGCCGTAGGCGTCGGTGGGAGCCGGATCGTCGGCCTCCGTCACGGTCCCGGCGGCGGTCGGGCCGGTCTGCGCACGGATCGATGACAGGAACACGAAGCGGCGCACCCGCGCCCGCGCGGCGGCTTCGGCCAGGCGCCGCGTCGCCTCGGTGTTGAGCGTGCGGTAATCGTCCTCCGGGGCGCCCGACATCGCGTGCGCGAGGCCGGCCGAATGCACCACCGCATCGACGCCGGCGAGCGCCGCCGCCATGTTCATCGGCCGGGTCAGGTCGCCGACGATGGCGCTCGAGGCACCCTCCGGCATCGCGTCCACCGGCCGCCGCAGCAGCAGGCGGACGCGGTAGCCGCGCGCCGTCAGATCTCTCAGGACGTGCCGGCCGATGAAGCCGGTCGCCCCGGTGAGCGCGATCAATTGGCTCAAGACGTCGTCACTCCGTGCTTGGCCGGCGCCCGCGCGAATCGGGCCAGCACCGATCCGACCAGACCGCATCCGACCGCCAGGGCACCGAGGGTGATGGCCGGCGAGGGCCAAAACAAGGTCGCTCCGGCGAGCGCGGCCAGGCATGCGTTGAGCGCGAGCACGCGTCCGACGACGCCGGTCACCGCGATGCCGTTCGTGGTGGCCCGCTGGTAGAAGTGGCTGCGATGCGCCTGCCACACCGGCTCGCGCCGGGCGGCGCGCCGGATCAGCGTGAGGGTGGCGTCGGCGAGGTAGTAGAGCGGCAGCAGGATCGCCGCGGCGAGGCCGCCCGCGAGGGCGAGCCGGTACAGCAGCCAGGCCAGGATCAGCCCGAGCGGCAGCGAGCCGACATCGCCGAGGAAGAGCTTCGCCACCGGCCGGTTGAACGGCGCGAAGCCGAGCATCGCCCCGAGCAGGGCCGCGGCGACGAGGATCGCGGCCGGCGGCAAGGCGCCGGACCCGCCGAGCAGGATCAGCGCGCCGGTAACGGGCACCGTCTCGGCGACCGTCATCCAGTCGAGCCCGTCCATGAAGTTGACGAGGTTCACGAACCAGATCCCGGCGAGCACCGCCAGCGCCCGTTCCACCGCGAGCGGCAGGGCCGGCACCAGCCGGCCGTCGACGCTCGCCACCAGGGCGGCGACGACGAGGGCCTGCAGCACGAGGCGAAGCGACGCCGGCAGCGGGCGGATGTCGTCGACGGCGCCGACCAGGGCGAGCACCACGGCGCCGAGCCCGAGCACCAGCACGTCGCGGCCCGCATCCGGCGCGGCGAGCAGCAGCCCCGTCACCGCGAGGGTCGCCGCGACGACGGCGATCCCGCCGCCCTGCGGCGTCGGCTCGGTGTGGCTCGAGCGCGCGTTGGGGCGGGCCAGCGCGTAGCGGACCAGCAGCGGCCGGAGCCGGACGATCAGGCCGGCGCTGAGGGCCGCGGCGAGGGGAACCGCGATGAGGGGGGCGAGCATGGTGCCGCTCTACGCTCCCGGGCCGCCCGGGTGAAGCCGCCGGGTGCGCGTGTCGCTGCACCCGGCGGCCTCGCGCCTCAATAGACCTGCGCCGCCGCGTCCTTGCCCTTCGCGGCGCCGTCGGTGCGGTTGGTCTTGTCGATCGCGCGCTCGACCACCTTGGCGATGCCGATCATGATCGTGTCAATCACGTAGTCCTTCGGCGTATAGACCGCCGAGACGCCCATGTTCTTCAAGACCAGCTCGTCGTCGGGCGAGATGATGCCGCCGACCACGAGCGGGATGTGGTCGAGGCCGGCCTCGCGCATCTTCGCCTTCACGTCGCGCACCAGCGGGACGTGGCTGCCGGAGAGGATCGAGAGGCCGACCACGTGGGCGCCGGTCTCCTTCGCCTTCGCGACGATCTCGGCCGGGGTCTGGCGGATGCCGTCGTAGGTCACGTCGAATCCGACGTCGCGGGCGCGCAGCGCGATCTGCTCGGCGCCGTTCGAGTGGCCGTCGAGGCCGGGCTTGCCGACGACGATGCGCGGCTGCTCGCCGAGGCGCTCGCCGAGATCGGCGATCAGCAGCTTGGCCTCCTCGGCGGCACCGGACGAAACGGTCTGAAGAGTGACGCCGGTCGGCGCGCGGTACTCGCCGAACACCTCACGCAGGCGCGTCCCCCACTCGCCGGTCGTGACGCCGGCCTTCGCGGCGGCAATCGAGACCGGCATGATGTTGGCACCCGAGCGCGCCGCCGCCTCGAGCTCCTCGAGCGCCTTGCCGACGGCGTTGTCGTCGCGCTTCGCGCGCCAGTCCCGGATGCGGGCCTCGGCCTCCATCTCGACCGTCTCGGACACGGTGAAGATCGCGCCCTCGCCTGCGGTGAGCGGCGAGGGCTCGCCCTGCTGCCACTTGTTGACGCCGACGACGATCTGGTCGCCGGCCTCGATCGCCGAGATGCGGCGGGCATTGGATTCGACGAGCGACCGCTTGAGCGCGCCGGTCTCGACCGCGGCGACCGCGCCGCCGATCCCGCCGATGCGCTCCAGCTCGGCCCGTGTCTCGACCTTGAGCGCCTCGACCTTGGCGTCGATCACCTTCGAGCCGTCGAAGATGTCGTCGTACTCAAGGAGGTCGGTCTCGAAGGCGAGGATCTGCTGCATCCGCATTGACCACTGCTGATCCCAGGGGCGCGGCAGGCCGAGCGCCTCGTTCCAGGCCGGCAGCTGCACCGCGCGGGCGCGCGCCCGCTTCGACAGCGTCACCGCCAGCATCTCGATCAGGATGCGGTGGACGTTGTTCTCAGGCTGTTGCTCGGTGAGGCCGAGCGAGTTCACCTGCACGCCGTAGCGGAAGATCCGCTTCTTCGGGTCGTCGATGCCGTAGCGCTCCTGGGCGATCTCGTCCCACAGCTCGGAGAACGCGCGCATCTTGCAGATCTCGGTGACGAACCGCAGGCCTGCGTTCACGAAGAACGAGATCCGCCCGAACACCTCCGGGAAGCTCTCGGCATCGAAGTTCGGGTCGTCCCGCACGGTGTCGAGCACCGCGATCGCGATGGCGAGCGCGTAGGACAGCTCCTGCACCGGCGTCGCCCCGGCCTCCTGCAGATGGTAGGAGCAGACGTTCATCGGGTTCCACTTCGGCACCTCCTTGGTCGTGAACAGGATCACGTCCTTGGTCAGCCGAAGGCTCGGCGCCGGCGGGAACACGTAGGTGCCGCGCGACAGGTACTCCTTGATGATGTCGTTCTGGGTGGTGCCCTGCAGCCCCGAGAACGGCGCGCCCTGCTCCTCCGCCACCGCGAGGTAGAGCGACAGCAGCCACGGCGCCGTGGCGTTGATCGTCATGGAGGTGTTCATCTGGACGAGCGGGATGTCGTCGAACAACGTCCGCATGTCGCCGAGATGGGCGATCGAGACGCCGACCTTGCCGACCTCGCCGCGCGCCAGCTCGTGGTCGGGGTCGTAGCCGGTCTGGGTCGGCAGGTCGAAGGCGACCGACAGGCCGGTCTGCCCCTTGGCGAGGTTGCCCCGGTACAGCGCGTTCGATTCCTTGGCGTTCGAATGGCCCGCATAGGTGCGGATGATCCAAGGCTTGTCGCGCTTCACCCCGTCGACGCTCGCGCTCGCGCTCATGTCACCCGTCTCCGCTGATCCGTTCGTCGCGCGGCTCGCTCGCCCCGCCCCTTGCGGCGCACCGTAGCGAAGCCGTCGCGGGCCGTCATCTCATGCGAAGGGCCGGCGCCCGTCACCGGGCGGCAAGGCGCCCGCAAAAATCTCAGGGTCGACATCAAGGAAATTTGACGGGGATCGGTGGCACCGCCGCGGTTTCGAACGGTTCCAAACCGCTCGACGCGCGTTGGCTGGCCGCATTCGGACCTGGACGCGCGGCGTGCGCGCCCGACCACGCGGATCACCAAGCCAAGGAGCCCTGCACGATGGCAGACACCTCGCCCCGTCTGACGACGGCGTTCGGAAACCCGATTTCCGACAACCAGAACTCGCTCACCGCCGGCACCCGCGGCCCGGTGCTGATGCAGGATTACCATCTCATCGAGAAGATGGCGCATTTCAACCGGGAGCGGATCCCGGAGCGGGTCGTCCACGCCAAGGGCTACGGCGCCTACGGCACCTTCCGGCTGACCCGGAGCCTGTCGCAGTACACCCGTGCCAAGGTGCTGACCGAGGTCGGGCAGGACGTGCCGATGGTGGCGCGCTTCTCGACGGTCGGCGGTGAATCCGGCTCGGCCGACACCGCCCGCGATCCGCGCGGCTTCGCGCTGAAGTTCTACACCTCGGAAGGCAACTGGGACCTCGTCGGCAACAACACGCCGATCTTCTTCGTCCGCGACGCGATCAAGTTCTCCGACTTCATCCGCACCCAGAAGCGCGATCCGCGCACCCACCTGAAACCCCATTGGCGCCGCTGGGACTTCTGGGGCCTCTCCCCCGAGGCGATCCACCAGGTCATGATCCTGTACTCGGACCGCGGCACGCCGAAGTCGGCCCGCTTCATGAACGGCTACGGCTCGCACACCTTCTCGCTCTGGAACGAGGCCGGCGAGCGGCACTGGGTGAAGTTCCACTTCCACACCCAGCAGGGCATCCAGAACTTCTCTGCGGCGGAAGCCGACAAGATCGCCGGCGAGGATCCGGACTACTCGGCCGCCGATCTCTCGACCGCGATCGAGAAGGGCGACTTCCCGAAGTGGAAGGTCTCGGTGCAGCTGATGCCCGAGCTCGACGCCGACACCTACCACATCAACCCGTTCGACCTCACCAAGGTCTGGCCGCACGGCGACTATCCGTTGATCGAGATCGGCGAGATGGAGCTCAACCGGAACCCGGAGAACTACTTCGCCGAGATCGAGCAGTCGGCCTTCGAGCCCTCGAACGTCGTGCCCGGCATCGGCTTCTCGCCGGACAAGATGCTGCAGAACCGCCTGCTCTCCTACGGCGACGCGCACCGCTACCGCCTCGGGATCAACTACCAGCAGATCCCGGTGAACCAGGCGAAGAAGGCCGCCGTCCAGACCTACCATCGCGACGGCGCGATGCGCACGGACGGCAACCACGGCGCGCAGGTCGACTACCAGCCGAACTCCTTCGGCGGGCCGGTCGAGGATCCGTCGGTGGCCGAGCCGCAGCTGCGGATCACCGGGGATGCCGGCCGCTACGGCTGGCCGGGCGACGACGCCGACCTCTACGGCCAGCCGCGGGACCTGTGGACGAAGGTATTCGACGACGGCGAGCGCAAGCGGCTCGTGGAGAACATCGTCACCTCGATGGGCGACTCGCCGCGCCACATCCAGGATCGAATGATCGGGCACTGGTACAGGGTGCATCCCGACTTCGGCCGCGGGGTCGCGGAAGGTCTCGGCATCGAGACGAGCAAGGCCGCCGCCGAATAGTTTTTGGGTGGCCGCCAAGTTAATTTTGTATCCAGAAGGCGTCGGCATGAGCCGGCGCCTTTTTTCTTGTCGGACACCGTACTCCTGGCCTTTCGGACGACTTGCAGACCCTTGGACGCCTCATCCTTCGCCGTTATAGCGCTAGGCCGGAACCGCGGCGTCGTCAGAACCGCGAGCGGGCACGAAACGGATTCAGGAGAGAGACGATGGCTGCCAGCGCGGCACTGCAACCGGCCAGCGCCGGGACGGGCGAGGTCAAGGACCTCTACGAGATGGGCGAGATCCCGCCGCTCGGTCACGTGCCCGCCAAGATGTATGCCTGGGCGATCCGCCGCGAGCGCCACGGGCCGCCGGAGGATTCGCATCAGCTCGAGGTGCTGCCGGTCTGGGACATCGGCGACGACGAGGTCCTGGTCTACGTCATGGCCGCCGGCGTGAACTACAACGGCGTCTGGGCCGGCCTCGGCGAGCCGATCTCGCCCTTCGACGTGCACAAGGCCGCGTACCACATCGCCGGCTCCGACGCGTCCGGCATCGTCTGGGCGGTCGGCGCCAAGGTGAAGCGCTGGAAGGTCGGCGACGAGGTCATCGTCCACTGCAACCAGGACGACGGCGACGACGAGGAGTGCAACGGCGGCGACCCGATGTTCTCGTCCTCGCAGCGGATCTGGGGCTACGAGACTCCCGACGGCTCGTTCGCCCAGTATTGCCGGGTGCAGTCGCGCCAGCTGATGAAGCGGCCGCAGCACCTCACCTGGGAGGAGGCCGCCTGCTACACGCTGACGCTCGCCACCGCCTACCGCATGCTGTTCGGCCACGCGCCGCACACCGTCCGCCCCGGCCAGAACGTGCTGATCTGGGGCGCCTCAGGCGGCCTCGGCGTGTTCGGCGTCCAGCTCTGCGCCGCGTCCGGCGCCAACGCCATCGCCGTGATCTCGGACGAGTCGAAGCGCGACTACGTGATGAGCCTCGGCGCCAAGGGCGTCATCAACCGCAAGGACTTCGACTGCTGGGGCCAGCTGCCCAAGGTGAACTCGCCTGAGTTCAACACCTGGACCAAGGAAGCCCGCAAGTTCGGCAAGGCAATCTGGGACATCACCGGCAAGGGCAACGACGTCGACATCGTGTTCGAGCACCCGGGCGAGGCGACCTTCCCGGTCTCGGCGCTGGTGGTGAAGCGCGGCGGCATGGTGGTGTTCTGCGCCGGCACCACCGGCTTCAACATCACCTTCGACGCCCGCTACGTCTGGATGCGCCAGAAGCGCATCCAGGGCTCGCACTTCGCCCACCTCAAGCAGGCCTCGGCCGCCAACCAGTTCGTGATCGACCGCCGGGTCGACCCGTGCATGAGCGAGGTGTTCCCCTGGGAGAAGATCCCGCAAGCGCATACCAAGATGTGGAAGAACCAGCACCCGCCCGGCAACATGGCCTGCCTCGTCAACTCTCCGCGCGCCGGCCTGCGGACGGTCGAGGACGTGATCGAGGCGGCGGGTTTTCCGCGCGGCTGACGCGAACTCTTCGAAGCCTTAAGACCCGCGTCCCTCAGGGGGCGCGGGTTTTTCTTTGGCCGAGGGATTCGCGCGCGGCGCGTCGTGGCACGCTCCCGTCCGGGCCATCGTCACGCATCGCATCGAGGCGCCCGTGCCCACCCTCCCCCCTCTGCGGGGGAGGGTGGCCCCCGTGAGGGGGGTCAGGAGAGGGGACGCACCGCACGTCCGCGACAGGCGACCCGACGAGGGTTCGAGCCGGTCGTGCAGCGTGCCGTCCGCGCTACCGCTTCGTCTCGGTCCCCGGCAGGTGGCGCCCGTAGCTTTCCTGCTTGGTCGCCTTCTCGGTGATCAGGTCGGCGTAGGCCTGCCGCATCTCCGGGGAGACGGAAACCGTGCGGGCCTTCTCCTTCTTGCGCTTGGGCGCTTTCTTGAAGGTGTTGCTCGTCTCGCTCATGCCGGGCCTCGCGTCGGGGTGGTCGGGGTCGGCGTGCCCGGATCTGGCTCGCCCGGGGCAGGCGGATCGCAAGGGAACGCGACGAACGAAAGAAGGCGGGGCGGCTTTCGCCGTCCCGCCTTCGTGTTTCTATCGTCCGAGGAAGATAGAGGCCAGTCGCTGGAGCAGGCCCCGCGGTGCGGGCGGAGGCGCGCTCTGCCCAGGACTGTCCCCGATCTAAGCGTTCGCGGCGAAGGGGTGGGTCGCGGACTTGCGCTGCTCGGTGACCGCGGCGGCCTTCGGCTCGCCGGAGACGGCGCGCTGGATCGACAGCTTGGTGGCCTCGTAGTTGTACTTCTGGATCTTGGCGTCGTCGGCCGCTTCCCAGTGGATGAACACGCCGACCAGGATGAACAGGTCGTCGGCCTCATCGGCGGGGATGATGCCCTCGGCGACGGCGTCCTGCACGGCCATGGCGACGCCATGCTGGGCGGGGCCGAACATCTGGACGGCCTGACGGGCGTCGTTGATGGTCACCTTGTTGAACATCAGGGTGTTGGGCTTGCACGGCAGGTTCGGCGCGATGACCGCGAGCAGGCTGGTGAAGCCGTGCTTGTTGTTCACGAGGCCGTTGCAGAAGGCGGTCTCGGCCGGCGAACCGCGCGGTCCGATGATCAGGTCGATGTGGGCGACCTCGTTGCCGTCGCCGACGAGGGCTTCGCCGACCTGGACCTTGGTGATCTTTGCCATTCGGGTTTTCTCCCTGGATTCCAAACTCAAGGACCGCGGCCCGTCGAGTCGGGCGCGGCCGGAAGCCATCCTTGTTCGCGACGCCCGGCCTTGGAAAAGCCGGGCCGGTTAGCCCGGATAGCGGCGCGAACCCTACAGCGCGGTCCGGCCCGTCACAACCCATGGCAACGCGCTGAAATCGATATTAAAAGTGCGGCCCGGCGCTTGACGGCGGGAACTTTTTCAGAGGGCGCCCGCAGGGTCCGCGACGCGGGCGCCCGCGGATGCGAGGGCATCGCAGAACAGCGTGGCGACGGTGAAATCGGCGCTGGTGCCGGGATTGATCCCGGCGGCCTTCCACGCCGCGTCGAGCGCCAGCAGGCGCTCCACAGGCCGGGCGCGCAGGTCGAGGCCTGTAAGCGCCTCCACGGCCTCGGACCGCACGGCCTCCGCCCGGTCGGCGCCGTGCTTGCGCGCCACGTGACTGTCGGGAAACGCCTGCAGGTAGGCGAGATGCACGGCGGTGGTGCACCAGGCCGGTTCGAGATCCTTTTCGCGCGCGGCTGCCAGAGCCGGGAGGCCGACCCGGACGAGGTCGGC
Source organism: Methylobacterium sp. J-059 (assembly GCF_022829485.1). Classification (NCBI taxonomy): domain Bacteria; kingdom Pseudomonadati; phylum Pseudomonadota; class Alphaproteobacteria; order Hyphomicrobiales; family Methylobacteriaceae; genus Methylobacterium; species Methylobacterium sp. J-059. The sequence continues at coordinate 52,158 of NZ_JAKSYA010000133.1, read as the reverse complement.
GAAGCCGTCGGTGTAAGCGCGGGCGATGCGGTCGCGCGGGGCAGCCTCCTGCATTGCCGCCACCAGGGAATCCGGGGCCGGCGCGGCCACGTCGTGCCGTCCGGCCCGGCCGAGCCCGCCCGGGTTGGCGAGGCGGATCGCGTCGAAGACGCCTTGCGCATCCGCCGGTTCGAGGCCGACCAGCACCTCGGCCACGGTGGTTCCCCGCTCGGCGGCCAGCGCCAGGGGCGCGCAGAGCAGGAGGATGCCGAGGTTGGTGTTCTGTCCCACCGCCGCCATCGTCGCCGCGACCGCGTCGCGGACCCGTGCGCCGAGCCCGGCTCCGCCGCGTGCCAGGGCGGGCGCCGACACCGCGGCGCTCGTCGTGAAATCGGCCACCGCCATGCGATGGCCGGCGGCGTAGGCGTGGACGTTGCCGGGTTTCAGGGCCTCGAGCTCGGCCAGGCACGCCGCCTGGTACGAGGCCGCGATCGCCTCCGGCGCGAGGCGCATCAGGCGACCACGAGCCGCGGCCGGCGCGCGGACCGGACGGCGGCGAGGAAGCCGCGCACCACCGCCCCGGCGATGTCGACCTCCGAGACCTTCTGCAGCCCCGACCATGCCGGCATCGAGTTGACCTCGAGCACGAGGAAGCCGCCCTCCCCGTCCTCGACGAGGTCGATGCCGGTGTAGTCGACGCCGACCGCGGCGGCGGCGGCCTCGGCGAGCTCGGCCGCCCGCGCCGGCATCGCCCAGGGCAGCGGGCGGCCGCCGAGGTGGACGTTGGTGATCCAGCCGTCGCCCTCGCGGATCATCCCGGCGATGGCCCTGCCTTCGCAGACGAAGACGCGGTAGTCGCGCCACAGACCGTCGCTGCGGGGCACGTAGCGCTGGAGGTAGTAGACCCGCGAGACCGCATCCTCCGGCGGCAGGTCGTCCGGCCGCTCGATCAGCTGCAGCCCCTCGCCCTGCGAGCCGAACAGCGGCTTCAGCACCAGGGGCCGCCCGGGGCCGGCCTCGCGCGCGACGATCTCGGCGGCGGCCGTGCGCTTCGAGCACACGAAGGTGTCGGGCGTCGGCAGGCCGGCGCGGGCGATCATCAGGCTGGTCGCCGCCTTGTCGACCGAGCGCTCGATCGCGACCGGCCCGTTCCAGACGGTGACGTCCGAGGCCACCAGCGCATGCAGCACGCCCAGACGCATCGTCGTGGCCTCGAAGGTGCCGCCGGCGATGGTCCGCAGCAGCACGCCGTCGGGCAGCGTCCCGGCGAAGCCCGGCACCTGCAGGGGCTCGCCGCCGCCGGTGACGATCGCCACGTCGGCGAGCGAGTACAGCACCGGCTCGACGCCCTGCGCGCGAAGCGCCGCCAGGAGCCGGGCCTTGTGCCAATTGCCGTTGTCGGCCGCGAGCGCGATGCGCATTCTGTCGGTCACCCCAAGGATGGTTCAAGCCGCCGGTTCCGCCGACACGCATTGCCCTCCCGCTCCACGCCGTCATCCCGGGGCCGCGAAGCGGAGCCCGGGATCCAGAGCCGCCGACGGTGCCCGAGCTTGCCGCCACGGCGGATCTGGATTCCGGGCTCACCTGTGGCGCCCCGGAATGACGATGGTGGGGAAACCCCGGGAGAGCCGCGGGCGATGGCCTTCGTGTCGTGAAAGCCGGCCTCGACTGCCGCTATGAGAACGACGCCTCGACCAGCTCCGGCATCAGCTTGCCGCCGCGGAAGGTCGCGCCGGTGCGGATGGAGGTGACGATCGCCTCGGCCGGCGAGAACAGCGCGCCGTCGATCTTGTAGAAGTCGCCGTTCACCCGCGAGAAGATCTCGGCGAAGGGCGCGCCGTGGTCGCTCGACGTGGTTGAGGGCAGCTGCTCGGCGAGCTGCTTGGCCTCCGCGTCGTCGGCGTCGACGAAGAGCTGGACCCGGCCGCCGTAGATGATCGCGTCGTTGGTGCGGCCCATCGCCTTGATGAAGTCCGGGTGCTGCGGCGACAGCGGCGCCGAGCCGATGCCGTCGACGATCCGGTGCAGGTCGAAGCCGACCGTGTGCGCCTTGTGGAGGGCGACCTCGAGCACGCGGGCAACGACCTGTGTCGCGCCGGCGAGGCTCTGGGTCGGCGCGAAGATGAAGGTCAGGTCCTCCGGGCGCAGGGAGCAGGCCTCGGCGACCTTGGCGACGACGCTGGCCGGCGGCCCGCCGGCGGCCTCGAGCACCAGGGCGGTCTTCGTGGCCGAATCGCGGTAGCCGAGCTCCTTGTAGAGGTCCTCGACCACGGCGACGGCGCGGCCCGGGCCGGAGCCGAGGGCGAAGAAGCCGGAATCGCCGTCCTCGTCGGCGAGCGACCAGCCGGCATACTGGCTGCCGAGGCAGGCCAGCACCGGGTCGGCGGCGTGGACGATCACCGAGTACGGCCAGGACGGGATCGGGCCCGACGGGCTGATCGAGACGGTACCGAGGCCGCCGAGGCAGATCTCGGCGATCCGGCGGCCGGCCTCGATCGAGCCGCGCGCCGAGGCGCCGGCGTCGACCATGCGCGCGCCGCCCGGCACCTGTGTCACGGACAGGCGCAGAACGTCGGCGTCAGCGACGAAGCGCTCCACCAGGGGGGTCGCGATGGCGTTCAGGCTCGGCTGGTTGGTGCTCATGCGTTTCCTCCTCGGACAGCCGGTCGCGCAAGCTGGCGATCCGGGTCCCCAATTCTTGTCGTGCCGCCGGCCCGTCCGGCCCCCCCGCCAGGACCGTGCAGAGCGGGGCGTCCCGCATCACCCGTGTCCCGGCGCGGGGCCGGTCCCGCACGTGGTCCGGCCAGGCGACCGCCGGGACGACGGCGTGATCCCGCGCCGCGTAACAGATCTGCGAGGCCGCCGCATCCTCCGGCGCCGGCCCGATCTCGGGCGCATGGCCGAGGCAGGCCTCGACATGCGCGCGAAGAAGCGGCACGCCGCGCCGGTCGAGCACGTCGAGGGTGGCGCCCGGGCGCGGGTTGATCTCGGTCAGCCACCATGCCTCGCCGTCGGACAGAAAGTCGACGCTCGCGAGCCCGCGCAGCCCGGTCGCGCGGACCAGCTCGTCGGCCGCCTCCGCGACGGCGGCGACGATGGCGTCCGGGAGCGCGGAGGCCTCCCGCCGCCCCGGCGCCAGCGCGCCGGCATAGCGGAACGGGCGCAGGAGAGACGGCGCGCTCCACTGCTCGGTCAGCGCCAGGATGCGCGCGCCCGACGCGTCGGCCAGGATGTTGAGCGCGAAGGCGCGGCCCGGGACCCGGGCCTGGAAATAGGCGCCCGCCGGCGCCGGCCCGCTTGTCGCCGCGCGGATATGGCTCCCGCCCGAGCCCCCGGCCCGCTTGAGCAGCCAGGCCTTCGGGTCGTCGAGCCGCGCCCGCGTCACCGCCGGATGCGGGATGGCGAGCGTCGCGCACAGGGCCGCGAAGCGCAGCGGGTCCTTCAGCGCGGACACGGTCTCGGCCCCCGCGCCGACCAGGCGATGGCGCCGCGCGATCGCAGCGATCAGCGCGGGTGCGGCCTCGAAGCCGCTGCCGAGCACCACGCCGAGCGGAGCACCGCCGGCCATCGCCGACAGCGCGTCGAGATGGGCGAGCACCGTCTCCGCGAGCCGTCCCGTGCCGAACCGGCCCTCGAGCGGGCGATGCGCCGCGGCGAGTTCCAGGGTGTCCGAATCGGCGAACAGGTCGGCGACGAACGGGCGCAACCCGGCGCGGCGGGCGGCCTCGGCCAGGGCCCGCCCCGACTGGGCCGCGATCAGGATCGCCGCGCCGGCCATGATCGCCCCGCCGGCCTTGCCGGTCTCAGCCGGCGATCTCGACGGCGAGGGCGTAGGCGTCGCGGAAATCGAGGCAGAGCGGCGCCTCGGCCGCGAGCATCCGCCCGAACAGCTGCTTCTGCGTCTGGTACTTCACGTTGCCGACGGCGAGCGCGCCGATGCCGACGCCCTTGCCGACCGGAAGCGCCACGTCCACCGCGTTGACGTCGATCCCGGCGATGCCCGCCGGCGGCACCGCGTTGACGTCCGAGGCGACGAGCAGGTTCGGGGCCGCGCGCAGGTCCTCGGCCGAGAGGATCGGAATGCCGGCGGGGCCGGCCGAAAGGATCACGTCGGCATCCGCGATCGCCTTGCGGCGGTCGTCCGGCGTGGTGCCGTCGATGGCGCCGACCTCGATCCCGAAGCGCCACTTCATCGTGAAGGCGATCTTCGAGACCCGCTCCTCGCCGTCATGGCCGACCAGCACCGTCCTGGCACCTTCGAGCGCGCCGATCACCGCGGCGACGTAGGCGACGACGCCGGCGCCCCCGAAGATGACGATGCGCTTGTCCTTCAGGCCGGTGCCGAATTTCTGGCGCAAGGCCCGCGAGACCTGCGCCACCATCGCCGCGCCGGTGGTGAAGGAGCCGGCCGGGTCGGCGAACAGGTGGTTGGCGAAGGGCGGCACGAAAGCCTTCCTGGCCCGGTCGACCATGTCGAGGGCGTCCTCGGCGTTCTTGCCGCCGATGAAGATGCCGGTGCGGACGCCGTCTCCGGGCGCGCGCGAGAAGATCGAATCCTGCGTGAGCGAGACCACGTCCGGCAGCGTCACGTCGGTGTAGGTGACAATGGTCTCGAACCCGGCATCGACGGCCATGTTCACGTCGAACGGGCTCATGTGCTTGAGCGGCGTCAGCATGTGCAGGATCGAGCGGGCCATGGGGATTCCCTGTCTGGTGCGAGGATCGTCGGTCGGTGTCGTTGAGAGTCGCAATCGACGCCCGCGGTCAAGCGTGCCGGTTCAGGCGGTCGTGATCTCGGCGCCCGTGTTCCGGCCCCGCGCGATGAGGAAGCGCAGCGGGCCCGGCCGGTCGAGCCCGGCGACCAGCGCGCGGGCGTCGGCCTCCGACGGCATCAGCGCGAAGCCGGTCGGCCCCCAGGAGCTCTGGCCGTAGCCGGCGACGCCCTGGTCGGCGATCGTCCGCAGCGCCTCCGCGACGGCGGGGCTGGCGTAGCGGCCGCCCTGGTGCGGCGCGAAGTGGTCGCCGATCAGGCGCTGGATCTGGGTGATGCCGGCGCCGAAGCCCTGCGGCTCGGCGAGCACCGCCGCCGGCATCACCTGCATCAGCACGATCCGGCAGATCTCGGCGGCCTGGCGCTCGGGAAAGCGCGGCAGCTCGGCGAAGGCGCGCTGCTCGCGCGAGCCGTGGATGCCGGTGGCGTCGCGGTCGAGGATCAGCACGACGCGCCACGAGTCGGGGTAGGCCAGGCGGGCGATCACCGGCGGCGGCGCTCCGGTGGCGTCGCGTCCGCCGTCGACGATCAACCCGCCCTCGGTGAAGGCCGACAGCCCGACGCCGGACCGGTTGCCGCGATCGAGCGCGTTCGAGAAATCCTCGGCCGAGAACGGCTTGCCCGAGAGGCGGGCCAGGGCCGCGGCCACGCTGAGCGCGAGCTGCGTGCCCGAGCCGAACCCGGCATGAGCCGGAATCGCCTCCTCGACCCGGATCGCGACCGATTCGGCGACGCCGAGATGGCTCGCCGCCGCGTGGACGTAGCCGCGGACGCGGCCCTCCTCCGGTCCCGAGACGGACAGCCCGTCGGCGGCGCTCGCGGTGAGTCGGACGCCGGGGGCGTCGATCGCCAGGCCGATGCTGCCGAAGCGGCGGCCGAGGCCGCCATGCAGGTCGAGGAACCCGAAATGCAGGCGCGCCGGCGCGTGGACGTGGACGGAGCGCGAGGCGGCCTCGGAGCGGCCGCGTGCGGGTTCAGACACGTCGATCCCCTCCGCCTTCGCCACGCCGCTTCATCCTGCCGTCGCGGCGGACCTCTCGGGAAATCGGTCCCCGCGGTAGCCGGCTTCTCCCATGGAGGCGCCCCGCCGGGCAACCGCCTGTCGGGGCGAAGCGGCCGCAAATCGCGGCGACAGGGTTGCCTGTGGCGTCCGAGCGATGCAAACGTGCCCTCCAGCGCAGGCATTCCGAGTGCCGCCGGGTCGGGATCGCATCCCGTCCGGGCAGGCCATTCCGGCTGCGACGGTCCTTCGGCCGTCCTCCCCGGTCTTACGGCGACGATCTGCGACGCCTCAAGAAACGGTTCGGGTGAGGACGCATGACAGCCTGGGTGAAGGGTGACGCGACCGATGCGGAGGGCGCCATCGCGGCCGCCGCCGCTCTGCTCGCCGCCGCGCATGCACCGGTCTTCGCCGGACTGAACGCCGACGTCGCCGCGATCCGCGCCGCCTACCGCCTCGCCGGCACGATCGGCGCCTCCCTCGATACGCAGGGCGCCGCCGGCACCTACGCCGACCTCGGAGCGCTCAGCCGCGTCGGCGCGATGACGTCGACGCCGGCCGAGGTCCAGGGGCGGGCCGACGTGGTGCTCGTCGTCGGCGCCAAGGCCGGCACCAGCACCCTTGCCTCGGCCCTGCGCGGCAGCAAGCCGGTGCGCGGCCTCGCAGCCGGGGCCGACCGCCAGGTGCTCGCCGTCGCCGGCGCATCCGCTCAGGCGCTGGCCTCCGACCTCGCCCTGCTCCGCGCCCATGCCAAGGGGCACCTCAAGGACGCCACCCCGCTCAACGAGATCGCCCGCGCGCTCTACGCCGCCCGGTACGGCGCGGTGCTCTACGACCCGGCCGAGCTCGGCGAGCTCGGCGTCGAGACGGTGCAGGGGCTGGTGCGCGACGTGAACGAGATCACGCGCTGCTTCGCGCTCTCGCTCGGCGGCCCCGACCAGGACCGCTCGGTGGTGCAGGTCGCGGCCTGGACCACGGGCCAGGCCCCGCGCACCGGCTTCGGCCGCAAGGTCCCCGAGCACGATCCCTGGCGCTTCGACGCCGCGCGGCAGGTCTCGACCGGCGAGGCCGACGCCGCGCTGTGGCTCTCGACGCTTCCGGCCGCGCGCCCCGACTGGCTCGGCGCCCTGCCCTCGATCGCGATCGTCGGCACGGGCAGCCCCGAGGCCGCCCCCGGCACCGCCGAGGTCGTGATCGCGGTCGGCGTGCCCGGCGCGAGCGCCGGCGGCGTCCTCTGGAACGAGGGCCGCGGTGCCCTCACCTACCGACCCGGCACGGGGGGCGGCGCTTCGGCCGCCGACGTGCTGGCCCGCATCGAACACCATTTCGTTGGGAAGGATTCCTGATGCTGATCCGGATCCAGGGCGGCCGGGTGGTCGACCCGACGGCCGGCCGCGACGGCGTCGGCGACGTCTGGGTGGAGGACGGCCGCGTCGTCGCCCCCTCCGAGCGGACCCCCGACCGCACCGTCGACGCGACGGGCTGCGTGGTGATGGCCGGCGGCGTCGAGGTGCACTCGCACATCGCCGGCGGCAACGTCATCACCTCGCGGCTGCTGCTGCCCGACCTCTACGTCAGCGAGACGGCGCCGAACGGCCACCCCTTCGCCCATGCCGGCGGCGCGGCGGCCTGGATCGGCGCGGCCTACGCCAAGATGGGCTACACCACGGCGGTCGAGCCGGCGATGCCGCCGACCCACGCGCTCGCGACGCAGCTCGAATTGGCCGACATCCCGCTGCTCGACCGCGGCGCGCTCGCGGTGATGGGCAACGACGACCAGCTGCTGCAGCTGCTGCGCGCGGGCGAGAGCTGGGACGCGGTCCGCGACCTCGTGGCGCTCAACGTGGCGCAAAGCCGGGCGCTCGGGGTCAAGTGCATCAACGCCGGTGGCGCCTCGGCCTTCAAGGACGGCGTGCTCAAGCTCAGCCTCGACGACGAGATCCCGGTCTACGGGCTCTCGACCCGCAAGATCATGGGCTCGCTCCTCGACGCGGTCGAGGCGATCGGCGTGCCGCATCCGTTGCACGTCCACTGCAACAACCTCGGGCTGCCCGGCGCCGACGACAGCTTCATCGAGACGCTGGATGCGGCCGAGGGCCGGCGCATCCACTTCGCCCACGCCCAGTTCTACGCCTACGGCGCGGCCGACCCGGCGAATCCGGGCACAGGCGGCTTCCGCTCGGCGGCGCGCCGCATCGTCGACGCGATGCACGCGAACCCGAACGCGACCCTCGACATCGGGCAGGTGGTGTTCGGCCAGACCGTCACGGTCTCGATGGACATCCTGCGCCAGTACGGCGGCCGTAAGGGCGCCAACCCGAAGAAATGGGTGCTGAACGCGGGCGATGCCGAGGGCGGCGGCGTGGTGCCGTTCCTGTATAAGCCGCGCGGGCCGACGAGCTCGCTGCAATGGGCGATCGGCCTCGAGATCATGCTGCTCTCGAACGAGCCCGAGCGCACGATCCTGACCACCGACCACCCGAACGGCGGCCCGTTCACCGCCTATCCGCGCATCATCCACCTGCTGATGGACAAGGAGGAGCGCGACCGCGAGATCGCGACGCTGCCCAAGGTCGTCGGCGAGCGCTCGTCGCTGCCCGAGATCGAGCGCGAATACTCCTTCTCCGAGATCGCCGAGCTGACCCGCTCGGGGCCGGCCAAGCTCCTCGGCCTTTCCGATCGCGGGCACCTGCGCGCCGGCGCGCGCGCCGACATCGCGGTCTACCGCGAGGACAGGAACCGCACCGCGATGTTTGCGAGCGCCAAGCTCGTGCTCAAGGACGGCGTGGCGATCGTCGAGGACGGCGAGGTCGTGCACTGGCACGTCGGCCGCTCGCTGTCGCTCACCGTCGAGTCCGACAAGGCGATGGAGCGCCGCACCGACGCCTACCTGCAGGACCGGTTCGGCCAGGGGCTCGACAGCTTCGCCGTGCCGGACGCGGCCTTCCCCGAGGCCGAGGTGTTCGAGGACGTGGCATGCCGGGCATGAGCGAGCGGCTTTGCGCGAGGGACGGGAACCGGAATGTCTGACCTCACCCTCAACGGCATCCGCGTCGAGGACACCTTCGCGGAGGCGTTTGACGTCGCGGGCACCGCGATCGTCGTCACCAACGACACCGCGAAGTGGGCGATGATCGCGGCCACGACGATGACCGGCTTCGCCACCTCGGTGATCGGCTGCGGCGCCGAGGCCGGGATCGACGCCGAGCTGTCGCCCGAGGAGACGCCGGACGGGCGCCCGGGCGTGCGCATCCTGCTGTTCGGCTTCGAGCCGAACGGGCTCAGGGAGCAGCTGCTGAAGCGCGTCGGGCAGTGCATCCTCACCTGCCCCGGGACGGCGTGCTTCGCCGGCGTCGAGGGGCCGACCAAGATCAAGCTCGGCGGCGCGATCCGCTACTTCGGCGATGGTTTCGCCATCGCCAAGCGCCTGCCGGACCACACCGGCAGGATGCGGCGCTACTGGCGCATCCCGGTGATGGACGGCGAGTTCCTGTGCGAGGATTCCGTGCGCGCGGTCGACGGCGCGGTCGGCGGCGGCAACCTGCTGTTCCTCGGCCGCACCCACGCCGAGACGCTGACGGTGGCCGAGGTCGCCGTGGAGGCCGCCAAGGCCATCCCCGGGGCGATCCTGCCCTTCCCCGGCGGCATCGTCCGCTCCGGCTCGAAGGTCGGAGGCCGCACCAAGGGCATGATGGCCTCGACCAACGACGCCTACTGCCCGACGCTGAAAGGCCGGGCCGGCTCGGCCCTGCCGCCCGAATGCGGCGTGGTCCTGGAGATCGTCATTGACGCGCTGACCTCGCAGGGCGTCTCCGATTCGATGCGGGCGGCGCTCCACGCCGCGACCGAGATCGGCGCGCAGCACGGCCTCGTCGCGGTCACCGCCGGCAATTACGGCGGCAACCTCGGGCGGCACCACTACCGCCTGCGCGACCTGCTCGACAAGAATCCCGCCGCGAAGGAGACCGTAGCGTGAGCGTCCTCTCCCTGCGGCAGGCGCCCCCCGAGCGCCTCGACTTCCTCAACATCGCGCCGGCGACCCTGGCCGCGCTGTCGCCGGCCGAGGCCGAGCGCCTGCCGATCGGCACCACCCGGCGCGGCCTGGTGCTCGGCGACTGCTTCCAGGTGTCGCTCGACGGCGGCGACAGCCTCACCATCGAGGGTGGCCACGAGCGGCTCGACCGCGTCGGCGGCGCGCTCGCGGCCGGCACGATCCGCGTCGTCGGCGACGTCGGCCAGCGGTTCGGCGAGGGCATGGCCGGCGGCACGCTGACCCTCACCGGCACGGCCGGCCCGTTCGCCGGCACCGGCGCCACCGGCGGCACCATCACCATCGCGGGCGATGCCGGCGATTACGCCGGCGGCGCGGTCTACGCGGCCAAGGCCGGGCTCGACGGCGCGACGCTGGTCATCAAGGGCACCGCCGGCCGCCATCTCGGCGACCGCATGCGGCGCGGGCTGATCCTGGTCGAGCGCGCGGGCGATTACGCCGGCTCGCGGATGATCGCCGGCACGATCGCCGCCGGGTCCGTCGGCGACGACGCCGGCTACGGCATGCGCCGCGGCACGCTCCTCCTCGGCAGCCACGGGCGCCTGACGCCGACCTTCGTCGAGACCGGCGAGCACGACCTCGTCTTCCTGCGGCTGCTGGCGCGCTCGCTCAAGACCCTGAGCCCGCGCCACGCCGAGATCGCCGCCGGCCCGCTGCGGCGCTATTCCGGCGACCTCGCGACGATCGCCAAGGGCGAGATCTGGGCGGCGGCCTGAGAGCCGCTCCTGCCTCCCCTCGCAGTGGGGGGGAGGCAGGCTCACGTGCCGTCCTCGCCGCATCACTTCCCACGGACCTCGGCGTCGTCTTAAGATCCTCTCAACCCGGCCGCGGAGCCGGGACCCTGCGAGGACGTCCTGCCGATGCTGATCCTGCTGTCCGCCTGCCTGCTGTCGCAACCGACGCAGTGCCACGACGACCAGATCCCGATGTCCTACGAGGGCAGCAACCCGTTCATCTGCCTGCGCCACGCCCAGAGCGTCCTCGCCGAATGGCAGGCGGCGCACCCCGACCTCCACGTCGCGAAGTGGCGCTGTGCCGTGCGCGGCACGGTGCCGAAGGACCTGTGACCGCCGCGGACCGAAGCTGAACGGATCCCGACGCGTCCGCTCGCGAACGGTTCAGCCTCCCTCGATCATCCTCCGGGCTTCGATGGCCGCCGGCCACGCATTGCGCGAGGACATGTCGTGTCGCTCCACCGTTTCCGTCTTGCCGGGTTCTGCGCGCTCGTCCTCGCGGGCCAAGCCTCCGTCGGCGCCACACGGGCCGCGGATTTCGACGGGCCCTATCCGCCGCCGCACCCGGAATACGGCGGCTACGCCCACCGGGAGCCGCCCCCGCCCGAGCCGGCCTTCCGCCGCCCGCGCTTCACCGCCGGCCCGGATTTCGAGCCGCCCGAGCGCTGCCGCAGCTTTGTGAAGCGCCGCATCGACGCCTATGGCGAGGAGGTGGTGCGCCGTGTCCGGGTCTGCGACGAGCCGGGCGGATACGACGACGGCCCCCGTCGCCCGGTCGTCTTCGATCACCCGCCGCGGCCGCCGGTCGACATCCCGGATCGCGATTGGGGCGGCCCGAGCTGGTAGCCCGGGGGGCGAGGACGCCCCCGCCTGAGATGAATGAGATCTCCGTGGCGGAAAACGCGACGTCCTGCCGTGTCGACGGTCACCCTGTGATCCAGGGATCACGGGATTGACGTCACGCCCGGACCGGCGCCTTCTTGAGGGCGGCGGCGAAGGCCTTCAGCTGGCGGTTCAGGTCCGCCAGCTCGTTCAGCGCGATCGTCTTGTGCCCGTCCTTGACGGCACGCTCGATGTCCTCGACCTGCGAGGCGGCGAGGCGCCGGATTGCGGTGGCGACTTGGTCACGGGTCAACGGCGCCTCTCCCGGCACGACGCATGAGGGATGCTCGGTGATAGGTCGACAGGCTTAACCGTTGGTGTGCGGGCCTCCTCGCGCGCGGGCCCGCATCAGTCGTCCGGCGCGGTCGGTGGGGGCGGCGCCAGCGCGGCCTCGGCCGCCTGCAGGCCGGCCCGCGCCTTCGCCATCGCCGCGGCCTTGGCGCCGGTCTCGGCGTTCAGCGCTTCGAGGAAGGCGGTCCAGTTCCCGCGCAGCGCCGGCGGCATCTCGGCGTCGAGACGGTCGCGCAGCTGCGCCATCCGGGCGACGGGGCTGTCCGCCGGCCCGGCCCCGTCCGAATCGTAGACGCCGACGCCGCACACCTGGTCGCCGGCGCGGGTGTAGTAGGTGGTCTTCTGGAGCGCGACGGTGCTGCCCGGCTTAGGGAACAGGTAGCGGATCTCGGCGACCGTGCCGGCCTTGGCCGTCTCCAACATCTGGCGGATGAAGTAGGTGCCGTTGCTGTCGTGCAGGTCGCGCACGTTCTGGCCCTGCAGGATCGGGTTGGGATGCGCGCTCATCACGCCGTCCGGCCCGACGCAGAAGACGTAGGTGTCGGCGGTGCGGAACCCCGCCTCCCCCTTGGTGAAATGCGTGAGCGCCGCCGGCGCGTCGGCCGCGATCGCCGCGACGACGTGCTTCAGCATCCACTTGGCGGAGGCTTCCGAGCCGGCATCGCCGCAGGAGACCGGCGCCTCCCCGTCGCCGCAGGCGCGCCCTTGCTGGGGCGTCGCCGCCAACCCGATCGCGGCGAGGAGGGACGCAGCGACTACGGAGCGAAGCAATGCCATCGGTCGCGCCTCGACGATCAAGCGAAGGCCCGCGCGCGGCGGCAAGGCGTGCGCACGTCCGTTGCAGATGGATCCGTGGTTCGACAAGTCATGGTCGAAGCAGCCGGGATGGACGGCAGCTTCCATCGATTTAGTCGAATCTTCAAGCGCGAAATTGAGCATTCGAAACGCGCGAAAACAGTAGACCGGCGCGCGTCGGCGCCGGTGCATCTCCTGCGGGCCGAAGCGGCGCGACCCGTCCCCGGGTCGCGCCCTCGGCGCCGGGCATCGGCGTGGCCGTGGCGCGGCTCAGGTCCGCCAGGGGTGGGCCGGCAGCTCGGTCTTGCCGATCGTGCTGGCGCCGGCCTCGGCCACCACGTGGTCGTTCTCCACGGTCGAGCCGCTGACGCCGATGGCGCCCGACATCTCGCCGTCCGCGTCGACGATCGGGATGCCGCCGGGGAAGGTGATCAGCCCGTCGTTCGAGTGCTCGATGCCGTAGAGCGGGCCGCCCGGCTGCGACAGCGCGCCGATCTGCCCGGTCATCATGCCGAAGAACACCGAGGTCTTGGCCTTCTTATGGGCGATGTCGATCGAGCCGACCCAGGCGCCGTCCATGCGGTAGAACGCCTTCAGGTTTCCGCCGGAATCGACGACGGCGATGCACATCTGCGTGCCGAGTTCGGCGGCCTTGGCTTTGGCGGCGGCGATCGCGGTCTCCGCCTGCTCGATGGTGACGTGCATGGTGTCATCTCCCTGATGGCGCCGCCGGACCGGGGCGCGTCGTCCCCGCAGCCTCGGCGGGGATACCGATCGACAACGGCCGAGGTTGCGCCCGGTGCCGAGAACAAGGACGGCCGCCCCGGATGTCCCGGGGCGGCCGCGGATCGATCGCGTCGGTCGGCCTGCCTCTGCCGGCCTACTTGGCCGACATCGCGTTGGCCTTCTCGATCAGCGCCTCGGCCATGCGGATCGAGGCGATGTCGATCAGGCGGCCGTCGAGGGAGACGGCGCCGCGGCCGGCCTTGGCGGCTTCTTCCATCGCCACGAGGATGCGGCGCGCCTTGGTGACCTCGGCCTCGGACGGGGTAAACACCTCGTTGGCGAGGTCGATCTGCGAGGGGTGGATCGCCCACTTGCCCTCGTAGCCGGCCGACGCGCAGCGCCGGGCCGCGGAGGTGTAGCCGTCGGGATCGGAGAAGTCGCCGAACGGGCCGTCGATTGGGCGCAGGCCGTAGGCGCGGCAGGCCACCAGCATGCGCTGCTGGGCGAACAGCCACGGATCCTGCCAGTGGGTCTCGCGCTTGCCGCTCTCGTCCTTGTCGGTGAGCACGCTGTAATCGGGGTTCACCCCGCCGATGACCTGGGCGCGGGCGCGGCAGGACGCGGCGTAGTCGGCGACGCCGAAGGACATCGCCTCGAGGCGCTTCGAGGAGGTCGCGATCGCCTCGACGTTGGCCATGCCGAGCGCGGTCTCGATCAGCACCTCGAAGCCAAGCTTCTTCTCGCGCTTCTTGGCCTGCTCGATCTGCGTCACCAGCACGTCGATGGCGTAGACGTCGGCCGGCACGCCGACCTTCGGGATCAGGATCATGTCGAGGCGCGGACAGGCTTCGACGATGTCGACCACGTCGCGGTACATGTAGTGGGTGTCGAGACCGTTGATGCGGATCATCATGGTCTTCGAGCCCCAATCGATGTCGTTGAGGGCAGCGATGATGTTGGTGCGGGCCTTCTCCTTGTCGTCCGGCGCGACCGCGTCCTCGAGATCGAGGAAGATCACGTCGGCGTTCGAGGTGGCCGACTTCTCCATGAAGGTCGGGTTCGAGCCCGGCACCGCGAGTTCGGAGCGGTGGAGCCGCGGGGTGGCCTGCTGGACGAGGGTGAAGCTCATGGGGGGTCTCCTGTTTCCCTGGGAAGTCGGGCGGCTTGCGGTGCCGCCGTCAGAGCGCGGGCTCAGCTAGGCCGCCCGAACCGTCGGTTTCAACATGGGCCTGCGCGTTCTCGGCGACAGGCCTAGGCGATACGTTTGCATCAGCCGGTCGCACCGAAGCCGACGGCGATGCAGTTGATCGAGAGCAGGAGCGCGGATTTCACCGCCTCGCGCTTGTCCTCGTCGGTCTCGGCGCGGAACCGGCGCAGCAGCTCGACCTGCTCGCGGCCGACCTGGTTGATCGTCGGCAGGCGGCCGGTGAGACGGTCGCGGAACAGCGGCGCGCGCTCGGCCAGCTCCCGCCCGCCGGTGATCCGCAGCACCATCTCGCGCGTCAGCGCGTACTCGGCCTCGATCATCCCGAAGATGCGGTCGCGGATCTCCGGGTCGGCGACGAGGCCGGCGTAATCCCGGGCGATGCCGAGATCGACCATCAGCAGCGTCTTCTCGACCTCGTCGAGGATCAGGCGGAACAGCCGGCATTCCTGGAACAGGCGCTTGAGCAGCGCTTCGCCCTGGTCGCCGCGCACGTCGAGGAAGCTGCGGATGCCGGACCCGACGCCGTACCAGCCGGTGACGACGTGCCGGTTCTGCGACCACGCGAACACCCAGGGGATTGCGCGCAGGTCGCTCAGCGACTTCGCCCCGAAGCGTCGCGCCGGGCGCGAGCCGATGTTGAGCAGCGCGATCTCGTCGAGCGGGCTCGCGGCCTGGAAGTAGTCCACGAGGCCGTCGGCCTGGAGCAGGTTGACGTAGGCCGCGCGCGAGGCGCCCGACAGCGCCTCCAGCGCATCGTCGAACTCGTGCCGGGGCTGGTTCGCGCGCTGCCGCTCGGATTGCAGCGCGTGTTCGAACACGGAGGCCGCCAGCAGCTCCATCTGGTAGGCGGCGGTGCCGCGGTTGGCGTACTTGAACGAGACCACCTCGCCCTGCTCGGTGGTGCGGAAGCGGCCGTTGATCGAGCCGGGCGGTTGCGCGTCGATCCCGCGCTGGGTCGGCACGCCGCCGCGGCTCACCGAGCCGCCGCGCCCGTGGAAGAACGCGATCGGCACGCCGGCTTCCTTGCCGAGCGCCGTCAGCTTCGCCTGCGCCTTGTACAGCTCCCAGTTCGAGGCGACGAAGCCGCCGTCCTTGTTCGAATCCGAGTAGCCGATCATCACCTCCTGCACGCCGCCCTGCCAGCGGGTGGAGCGGCGGACCACCGGGATGCCGACGAGCTCCTTCATGATCGCCGGCGCGGCGCGCAGGTCCTCGATGGTCTCGAACAGCGGCACGATCGGCAGCGGGCAGATCTCGGTGCCGGCGGCGTCGAGGTAGAGGCCGGCCTCCTTGGCCAGCAGGTAGGCGCCGAGGATGTCGGGCACCGAGCGGGTCATCGACAGGACGAAGGCGCCGAACGCCTCACGGTCGAGGGTGTCGCGCATCTCGCCGACGAGCGCGAAGGTGGCCAGGGTCTCGCGGGCGTCGTCCGGTAGGCCCTCGAACGAGGTTTCGCCGGTCCGCGGCCGCGCCAGCTCGGCGACGAGCCAGGCCTTCCACTCGGCCGACTCGAGGTCCGGCGGCGCCTTGCCGCCGCTCTGGCGGGCGTAGAGCGCGTGCAGCGTCTTCGTGGTGCGGGTGGTGTTCTCGCGCAGGTCGAGGCGGACGGTGGAGAACCGGAAGATCTCGACCATGCGCCGCACCGGCCGCACGAGGTCGGTGGCGAGCGAGGTGCACTTGGCGTCCGCGAGGCCCTGCTCCAGGGTGCGCAGGTCGTTGATCAGGCCGTCGGCGCTCGGGTAGTCCGGCCCGCTCGTGCGGCCGCCCTCGTTGCGCCGGATCGTCGCCTCGATCTTGCGCAGGATGCAGGACAGGTACTGGCGATAGGCCTCGCCGGGGTTGCGGCCGGCGATCGCCTTGGCGTCGCCGCTCTCGGACAGGGCCCGGGCCAGCTCGGCCCGGAAGGTCTCGGGCACCGGCATCGAGCGCTCGGTGAGCGACAGCACCCGGCCGAGATGGAGCACGCCGTCGCGGTAGCGCCTGAGCGAGGCCAAGGCGTTCCACTTCAGCGTCTCGCGGGTGACGCTGGCGGTGACGTAGGGATTGCCATCGCGGTCGCCGCCGATCCAGGAGCCGAACTGGAAGAAGGCCGGCACCTCGAACTTCTCGTCCGGGTAGTACTGCGCCAGGGATTCCTCGAGCGAGTAGACCACCTCCGGCAGCATCTCGAACAAGGTCTCGTCGAAGAAGTGCAGGCCCCAGGAGACCTCGCGCTCGACGGTGGCCTTCTCGAGGTGCAGCTCGCCGGTCATCCAGACCAGCTCGATCTGGTCGCGCAGCTCGTTCATCAGACCGTTGCGCTCGCGCGTGGTCCAGCGCGGCAACTCGAGCTCGCGCAGCACGAGGTAGATGCGCCGGAACTTCTCCAGCACGGTCACGCGCTTGCCCTCGGTCGGGTGGGCGGTGATCGTCGGGCGGATGCGCAGGTCCTTCAGCAGGGCATGGATCTGCGGCGCCGGGATGCCGCCGGCCGAGGCTTCCGCCAGCACCTTGGCGAAGGACCCGCCGAGGGCCGAGCGGCCCTCCGTGCGCTCGACGTGCCGGCGCCGGCGCATGGCGACGTTCTGCTCGGCGATCGACAGCAGCTGGAACCAGATGCCCTGCACCTGGAGCGCGCGGGCCAGCATCTCGGGCGTGAAGGTCGAGATGTCGGCGGTGCGGTGCAGCACGGCCTCCAGCTCCGGCTCGTGCCGCCGCGCCACGTCGAGCAGCGCGTGGAACAGGATGTCGAGGGCTTCCTTCGACGAGGTGCCGGTGATCACCGGCGGGGCGAAGGCGTTCTCGTCGGCATGGCCGAGGGAGGCGTGAAGGGTCTTTGGCATCGGATCAAGCCACCTGGGGCGGATATCATTTTGGCGGGGGTGGCACCGCGCGGCCCCCTCTCCCGAGCGGGAGAGGGTCGGGGTGAGGGGCTAGGTCATTCCGGAGAGGTCACGCCCCTCACCCTGTCCCTCTCCCGAACGGGAGAGGGGACCCGCGCTTCAGGTTCGCGCTTCGGGCGCTACGCCGCCCGCCGCATCACCTCGGCGACGGTGTCGCCGAACGAGCCGGGATCGGGCGCCACAGTCAGCCCGTAGGACCGCATGATCTCGGCCTTCTCGGCCGCGCTGTCGCCGGTGGCCGAGATGATCGCGCCGGCATGGCCCATGCGGCGGCCCTTCGGCGCCGTGAGCCCGGCGACGAAGCCGATCACGGGCTTCGAGAAGTTCGCCTTGATCCAGGCCGCGGCCTCGGCCTCCTGCGGGCCGCCGATCTCGCCGATCATCAGCACGGCCGCGGTCTCCGGGTCCTGCTCGAACAGCGCGAGATGGTCGAGGAAGGACGAGCCGTTGATCGGGTCGCCGCCGATGCCGACCGAGGTCGAGATGCCGATGCCGTGCGCCTTCATCTGCGAGGCGGCCTCGTAGCCGAGCGTCCCCGAGCGCGAGATCACGCCGACGTTGCCCTTCAGGTAGATGTGCGGCGGCATGATGCCGAGCATCGACTTGCCGGGCGAGATGATGCCGGCGCAGTTGGGGCCGACCACCATGGTGCGGCGGTCCTTGGGGTAGCGCATCAGGTAGCGCTTCACCCGCATCATGTCCTGGGCCGGGATGCCGTCGGTGATCGAGCAGACCAGCTTCAGCCCGGCATCGGCCGCCTCCATGATCGCGTCCGCGGCGAAGGGCGGGGCGACGAAGGTGATCGAGGTGGTGGCGCCCGTCGCCTCCACGGCGTCCTTGACGGTGTTGAACACCGGCAGGCCGAGATGGGTCTTGCCGCCCTTGCCGGGGGTGACGCCGCCGACGACGTTGGCGCCGTAATCCTTCATCTCCTTGGCGTGGAAGGTGCCCTTGTCGCCGGTGATGCCCTGGACGATGATGGGGGTGGTCTCGTCGATGAGAATGCTCATGGCGGTATCCTTCGCTTATCTCACGGACGTCAGTGCTTGGTGCCGTTGCAGGCCTCGACGGCCTTGCGCGCGGCCTCCGACAGGGTCTCGGCGGTGATCAGGTCGAGCCCGCTCTCGGCCAGGATGCGTTGCCCGGCCTCGACGTTCGTGCCGGCGAGCCGGACGATCAGCGGCACCTCGATCTTCACCTCGCGCGCCGCCTGGACCACGCCCTCCGCGACCCAGTCGCAGCGGTTGATGCCGGCGAAGATGTTGACGAGGATCGCCTTCACGTTCTTGTCCGACAGGACGAGGCGGAAGGCGGTGGCGACGCGCTCGGGGCTCGCGCCGCCGCCGACGTCGAGGAAGTTCGCCGGCTCGCCGCCCGCGTGCTTGATCATGTCCATGGTCGCCATGGCGAGGCCGGCGCCGTTGACGATGCAGCCGATCTCGCCCTCGAGCCCGATGTAGCTGAGGTTGTGCTCGGCGGCCTGGGCCTCGCGCGGGTCGCCCTGCGACGGGTCGTGCATGTCGGCGATGTTGCGGCGGCGGAACATCGCGTTGTCGTCGAACGACATCTTGGCGTCGAGCGCCAGCACGCGGTCGTCCTTGGTGACGACGAGCGGGTTGATCTCCAGCATGGTGCCGTCGCAGTCGCGGAACGCCCGGTAGGCGTTCATGATCGTCTTCACCGCGGCCGAGACCTGCTTGATGTTGAGGCCGAGCTGGAACGCGATCTCGCGGGCCTGGAACTGCTGCAGGCCGACGGCCGGCTCGACCACCACCTGGATCAGCGCCTCGGGCTCGCTGGCCGCGATCTCCTCGATGTCCATGCCGCCGCGCTGGGAGGCGATCACGCGGACGCGCTCGGCCTTCCGGTCGAGGACGTAGCCGAGATACAGCTCGCGCTCGAACGGGTCGGCGGTCTCGACGTAGACCCGCTGCACCGGCTTGCCCTCGGGCCCGGTCTGCAGGGTGACGAGGCGCTTGCCGAGCAGCTCGCGGGCGGCATCGCGGACCTCGTTGTAGGTTCGGCACAGCTTGATCCCGCCGGCCTTGCCGCGGGCGCCGGCATGGATCTGGGCCTTCACCGCCCAGAACGAGCCGCCGAGCTCGGTCGCGGCATAGACGGCCTGATCGGCGCTGAAGGCGACGGCGCCCTTGGGAACCGCGACGCCGAAGCTCGCGAGCAGCTCCTTGGCCTGATACTCGTGCACGTCCATCGGGCGCCTCCTTCGGTACTGTTCTTGGCTGCGTTTCTACGCCCTCATTTTACTTTGGGGGAGAGCAGTGTCGCATTAAATTTTTTTGCATTCTCGTTGAGTTCGCCTTGATCGGCGAAGGAATGCTTGCGGTCTTCTTGTTGCGTCGCACAATCTTCTGGCGACGATCGTTTCCCGACTTCGCAATTCGCCCGATGGCGGTCCCCGATCGCCGCCGATCGGGGACCGCCGACGGGCTTCGCGTCAGCTCACCTTGGCCTTGACCACGTCGTAGACCTTCTCGTTGAGCGGGCCGGCATCGCCGAGCAGCGCCTCGAGCTCGGTCAGGCGCGCCTGCGCGAAATCGCGGTCGTCGAGGCCCTTGGCATTGACGTAGACGTTCAGCGCCGCGCTGCGCAGGCCGGCATGGGCCGAGAGCACGGCGACGCCGGCATCCGAGATGACGTTGAGGTTGCCCTTGTCGGCGACCACCTCGGCGAGGTCGATCACCGCGCGGCAGGCGCGGCAGCAGGCGAGCGGCACGTCGGTCGCCACCTTCAGCGCCGCCTGGATCCGCTCGGCGCGGACCGCCTTCTCGTCGTCGGTGGCCTTGGGCAGCCCGTAGGCCCCCATCACCGCGTCGAAGGCGGCGACGTCCTCGGCGATCATGCCGGTGAGCTGCGCCCGCAGCGCCTCGGACTGGACGAGCATGTCCTTCAGCTCGGCCTCGACCTCGACGTACTTCTTCTTGCCGATGGTGAGGTTGCACACCATCGAGACCAGGGCCGCGCCCATGGCGCCGGAGATGGCGGCGGCACCGCCGCCGCCGGGGGTCGGGGCGGCGCTGGCCAGCCCGTCGAGGAAGGTCGCGATCGTATCGTGCTCGGCCATGCGCCCCACTCCCCCGTTCAGGCCATCTTCTTGGCGAGCGCGTAGATCTCCTCGGCATCCAGCACCTGCTCGGTGCTGTCGAAGAGCTGGCCGACGCAGGCGCGATGGAGCTTCAGCTTCAGGCCGCCGATGCCCAGTGCGCCGAACGACTTCTTGCCGTGCCGGTCCTTGCCCTTGTCCATGGCGTCGATGCCGCCGAAGCCGAGCGGCGGCTGGGCGTTGTAGTCGGCTACGAACTCGATCGAGGCCTCGTCCTTCCAGGCCGACTCGGGCAGCAGCTCGATGCCGATGGCGCCGGCCGAGAACACCAGGTTCTTGCCCTTGACGATCTCGGCGCGCGAGGCCTCGTCCGGGGTCGCGGCCGCCGTCACGGCGACGCCGAAGCGCTTGTTGACGGCGTCCGCCGCCGCCTGCGCGCGGTCGAGCTGACGGGCGGCGAGGACGACCTCGGCGCCCTCCTGGGCGAGCAGGGCCGCCGAGCGCATGCCGACCGGGCCGGTGCCGGCGAGCACCACGGCCTTCTTGCCCTCCAGAGAGCCGGCGGCCTTCGCCACCAGAGCGACGCCGGCGGCGGCGGTGGTGTTCGAGCCGTTGGAATCGAGCATGGTCGAGACGCGGAACGGGCCGAAGAAGCGCTTCTTCACCGCCTCGAGCACCGCCTCGCCGGCCGCCATGTTGCCGCCGCCGACGAAGATCGCCGTCGACTTCTTCTCCGAGCCGCCGCGGGTGTAGATCGTGCCGTCGACGAGCGCGCCGACGTTCTCGGGCGTCACGCCGCCGTAGCCGGTGATGTGGTCGGCGCCGCCGTCGTAGCCGACGACGGTGTCGAACACGGACGGCATCGCATCGGTGTCGAACAGGAACAGAAGCTTCTTCATGGTGCGTCCTCTCGCCCGCGTCTCGGCGCGGATGGCGTTCGTGTTGGAAATTGGGTCCGGGCTCGTCTGTCGCTCAGCCTTCCCTCCCCCCTGCGGGGGAGGGTGGCCCGCGAAGCGGGTCGGGAGAGGGGCCGCGCGACGTCCGGAAACGTGGCTCCCCTCTCCCGACCCTCGCTGACGCGAGGCCCACCCTCCCCCGCAGCGGGGGGAGGGAGAGTTCGACCTAGACCACGTTCTGCGGCTTGCCGGCGACGAAGGCCTCGACGTTGTCGACGAGCTGGTCGGCCAGGATCTGCATCGCCTCCTTGCTGGCCCAGGCCACGTGCGGCGTGACGATCAGGTTCGGCAGGTCGAGGTCGCACAGGATGTTGCCGTTCTTGGGCGGCTCCTGCACCACCACGTCGAAGCCGGCGCCGCCGATCGTGCCGGCCTTCAGCGCCTCGGCCAGGGCCTCCTCGTCCACCAGCCCGCCGCGGGCGGTGTTGATGAGGATCGCGTGCTTCTTCATCTTCGCCAGCTGCTCGGCGCCGATCATGTTCCGGGTCTCGGGCGTCAGCGGCGCGTGCAGCGTGATGACGTCGGACTGGGTCAGGATCGTCTCGAGGTCGACGAGGCCCTCCTGCGGGAAGACGTCGTAGGCGATGACCTTCATGCCGAGCGCTTCCGCCCGCTTGCCGATCGACTTGCCGAGCGCGCCGTAGCCGACGATGCCGAGCGTCGAGCCGGCGATGTCGTGGATCGGGTAGTCGAAGTAGCAGAACTGGGTCGACTTGTTCCAATCGCCCCGGCGCACCGAGTTGGCGTAGGGCACGATCGCGCGCCGCAGGGCGAAGATCAGCGCGATGACGTGCTCGGGCACGGTGTTGAAGGCGTAGTTGCGGATGTTGACGACGGTGATGCCTTGCGCCTTCGCCTGCTCCTTGTCGACCACGTCGGTGCCGGTGGCGGCGACGGCGATGAGCTTGAGGTCGGGCAGCTGCTTCAACGTGTCGGCGCGCATCGGCACCTTGTTGATCAGCGCGATCTCGGCGCCCTGGAGCCGGGAGACGATCTCCTCCGGTGTCCAGGTCGAATCGTATTCCTTGTAGTCGTGCGGGAAGTTGAACGGCCGGACCGTGGCGTCGAGGGACTCGCGGTCGAGGAATACGATCTTCTTCGTCATGGAACGCCTTTCATGCGACGGCCGGATCGGGCCCTGCCCGCGACGCGCCGGTCGCGGCGATCCCGATCCGGTTCGAGATGATCCCCTCTCGTCCGGGATGGCGCGGGGGCGTCGCCGCCCCCGCGCGATGGTGTCGGCCTAGCGTCAGCCCTGGGTGAGCGGATGCTCGCGCAGGTAGCTCGACGCGGCGGCGACGCCCGAGCCCGGGGTGACGTGCACGCCGCAATCGATCATCGCCATCTCGGCGCCGGCGATCGCGCCGAGCAGCGACAGCTCGTTGAGATCACCGAGGTGGCCGATGCGGAACACCTTGCCGGCGACTTGGCTCAGGCCAGCGCCGAGCGAGAGGTTGTAGCGGTCGTAGGCGTGCTTGATGATCTTGGCCGCATCGACGCCCTCGGGCGCCAGGATCGCCGTCACCGTGTCGGAGTTCCACTTGGGCTCCTTGGCGCAGGTCTTCAGGCCCCACGCCGCCACGGCCTGACGGGTCGCCTCGGCGAGCACGTGATGGCGGTGGTAGACGTTCTGCAGCCCCTCTTCCTTGATGCACTCGAGGGCCTCGCGCAGGCCGTAGAGCAGCGGCAGCGGCGGTGTGTAGGGGAAGTAGCCGGTCGGGTTCTGCTTCAGCTGGTCGGACCAGGCGAAGTAGACGTGTCCGAGGCGGTCGTTGCCGCCGGCGGTGCCTTCGGAGGCCTTGATCGCCTTGGCGCTGGCGCAGAGCACGCCGAGGCCGGCGGGGAGCATGAAGCCCTTCTGCGAGCCGGCGATGGCGCAATCCACCTTCCACGCGTCCATCTCGAACGGCAGCGAGCCGATCGACGAGATGCCGTCGACGAACAGCAGCGCCGGGTGGCCGGCGGCGTCGATCGCCTTGCGGACCGCGCCGATGTCGCTGGTGACGCCGGTCGCCGTCTCGTTGTGGACGACCATCACGGCCTTGATCTTGTGCTCGGTGTCGGCGCGCAGCGCCTGGCCGATCTTCTCCGGGTCGGCGCCGGTGCCCCAAGCCTCGTCCTGCACGATGACGTCGAGGCCGAGGCGCTGGGCCATGTCGACCCAGAGGTGGCTGAACTGGCCGTAGCGGGCGGTCAGGACCTTGTCGCCGCGGCAGAGCGTGTTCGCCAGGGCCGATTCCCAGATGCCGGTGCCGGAGGACGGATAGAAGATGATCGTGCCCGCCTCGGAGCCGAACACCATCTTGGCGTCCTGGAACAGCGGCTTCACAAGCGCCGGGAAGTCGGGGGAGCGATGGTCCTCCGAGGGGACGTGCATCGCGCGCAGCACGCGGTCCGGGATGTTGGTCGGGCCGGGAATGAAGAGGTGATTGCGTCCGGGGCGCCGCGTTGCAGCCATGGGGTGTGTCCTCCGATTACCAAGAAACGTTGGCCGGCAAGCCGGCGTCAGGAACGATGCGCCGGCTTGCGACGCATGGGCGTGTGGTGATCCGTGGGCGGTCTGGTGAGGGGGACGCCGAACCGGCGCGGCCGGAAGCGCGCGGGAGGGCTGTCCCGCGCGGAACTTCCGCGTCGTCGGTCGGTCGCTTCACCGGGCGATGCGGAGCGGCGGAACGGTCTGGCACCGCTCGCGGTCGCGGCATGGATCCATGCCGGTCGCCTCCGAAAAGCCTCGTCTTCCATGCGTCGGCCGTGGCCGTCGCGCAAGCCGCGGAATGCGGATCCTGCACGCCGGCGCTCCGCCGACCCTCGACACCTTCCTCCCCGTCGTCCCGCCCCGGCTCACGATCCAAGTGGTTCACGATCCAAGTCGACCATCCAGGTCGGCGATCCATTGGCCGTCGCCGGCGCCGGCCTTACGGCAGGCGATCGCTTTGAATCCATTATGAACGCCGAAGCTCCACAAGCAAAACTGGAAAAACTTCCCGGACGACGAAAAAAAATTGTCGTGCACTGCAGCAAACCGACAAAGGATCTTCGCATTGCTTGCTGCATCGCAGCATCGGATGCGCGCCACCGTCATCAAACTGAGACGCGTTTCCGGTTTGGCTCGGCCGAAGACCGCCGGGAGATGCTCGTGGCCGACGACACGGAAGGGACGACCCGCGTCCGCACCCTGTTCCTCTCAGACCTGCACCTCGGCACCCGCGGCTGCCAGGCCGGGCTGCTCCTGGACTTCCTGAAGGACTACGACGCCGACACGCTCTACCTCGTCGGCGACATCGTCGACGGCTGGCAGCTCCGATCGGGCTGGTACTGGCCGCAGGGGCACAACGACGTGGTGCAGAAGCTCCTGCGCAAGGTGCGCAAGGGCTCGAGCCTGGTCTACGTGCCGGGCAACCACGACGAGTTCCTGCGCGACTACATCGGCACCACCTTCGGCGGGATCGAGATCGCCGAGAGCCGCATCCACGAGGCGGCGGACGGGCGGCGCTACCTGGTGATCCACGGCGACCAGTTCGACATGGTGGTGCGCCACGCCCGCTGGCTCGCCCATCTCGGCGACGGCGCCTACACCTTCGCGCTGTTCGTCAACACCGGCCTGAACAAGCTGCGCCGCCGGCTCGGCCTGTCCTACTGGTCGCTCTCGGCCTGGGCGAAGCTGAAGGTGAAGAACGCGGTCAACTTCATCGGCGCGTTCGAGACCTTTCTCGCCGACGAGGCCCGGCGCCAGGGTGCCGACGGGGTGATCTGCGGCCACATCCATCACGCCGCCGACCGGCGGATCGACGGCCTGCGCTACCTCAACACCGGCGACTGGGTCGAATCCTGCACCGCGCTGGTCGAGCATTACGACGGCCGCATGGAGGTGCTGCATTATCCGAGCGTGCTTCGCGCCCGCGCGGCGGAGGCGTCGGAGGCCGAGCGCGCCGGTGCGCTTCCGGCGCAGGACCGCCGGGCGGTCGCGTGAGGCTGCTGGTCGCGACCGATGCCTGGGCGCCGCAGGTCAACGGCGTGGTGCGCTCGCTCGAGCGCATGGCCGAGGCCGCCCCCGCCCACGGCTTCGAGCCGTTCTTCGTGACCCCGCGCGACTTCCGCTCGCTGCCGATGCCGGGCTATCCCGAGATCCGGCTGGCGCTGGCGGGCGCGCGCGGCATCGCCGCCGCCTGGGCGCGGATCGAGCCGACCCACGTCCACATCGCCACCGAGGGCACGATCGGCCACGCGGTGCGGCGGCTCTGCCGCGCGAAGGGCCGCCCCTTCACCACGAGCTACCACACGCGGTTTCCCGAATATCTCGCCGCCCGGGCGCCGATCCCCGAGGCGTGGAGCTACGCCTGGCTGCGGCGCTTTCACCGGGCGGCCAGCGGCACCATGGTCAGCACCGCCTCGCTCGAGCGCGAGCTCGCCGGCCGCGGCTTCCGCAAACTGATGCGCTGGACGCGGGGCGTCGACACCGACCTGTTCCGCCCGGCCGATCCTTCCGCGGAGGTTCCCCCTGCGCTCGCGGGGCTGCCGCGCCCGATCTTTCTCTTCGTCGGCCGCGTCGCGGTCGAGAAGAACGTCGCCGCCTTCCTCAGTCTCGACCTGCCGGGCAGCAAGGTGGTGATCGGCGACGGGCCCGACCGCGCCCGGCTCGCGACCGCCCACCCGCAGGCCCGCTTCCTCGGCACCCGCACCGGCGCGGAGCTGTCCGCGCTCTACGCGGCGAGCGACGTGTTCGTGTTCCCGAGCCTCACCGACACCTTCGGCATCGTGCTGCTCGAGGCGATGGCCTGCGGCCTGCCCGTGGCGGCCTACCCGGTCACCGGCCCCCTCGACGTGGTCGCTGGGACCGGGGCCGGGGTGCTCGACGCCGACCTGCGCGCGGCATGCCTCGCCGCCGTCGCCGTTCCGCGCGGGCAATGCCGCGCGGAGGCCCTCCGCCGGACCTGGGCCGAGAGCGCCCGCCAGTTCTTCGGCAACATCGAGAGCGCCCACGCCCAGGCGGCCGATCTGCGCGTGCCGGCCGGCGCCGAGGCGGCCCTGCTTGGCTGATGAGGTGACGGGTTGAGAGGGTGACGGGCCGGCCGAGGAATGCGATGGGTCGCCGCCCCTTCGGACCCGACCCGCCCCGTGCCCCCCTTCGATCCCGCCTGCGCCGCCGACTACCCCGCCGTCATCGGCTGCGACGAGGTCGGGCGCGGCGCCCTGTGCGGCCCGGTGGTCGTCGCGGCGGTGTGGTTCGATCCGATTGCGATCCCGCCGGACCTGCTCGCCCGCCTCGACGACAGCAAGCGGGTCAAGGAACCGCTGCGCGAGATCCTGACGCCGCTGATCCGCGCGCAGGGCCGCGTCGCGGTCGCGGCGGGATCCCGGGCATTGATCGACCGGGTCAACGTCCGCGTCGCCACCCTCGACGCGATGCGCCGGGCGGTGCTGCGGCTCGCCCTCGATGCGCCGGTGCTGGTTGACGGGCGGGACGCGGTTCCCGGCCTGCCGCAGCCCTGCCGTGCGGTCGTCGGCGGCGACCGCGCGGTGCCGCAGATCGCCGCCGCCTCCATCGTCGCCAAGACGTTTCGCGATGCGCTGATGCGGGTGCTGGCCCGGCGCCACCCGCATTACGGCTGGGAGCGTAACGTCGGCTACGGCGCCCCGGTGCACCTCGCCGGCCTCAGGACCCACGGCCGCAGCCCGCATCACCGGCTGAGTTTCACGCGGGCGTACGGCGATGGCGGAGCGAACATCGCGGGCGCCGATTAGGTCGCGTTCGTTTGCGAGATGCCTGAGGTCGTCCGTCGATGCCAAAACGATTCAGCCGTCCTGCCGCCGCGGAGCATTGCTCGATCGCCGCCTTCGCCCCCGTCACAGCAGCGAGAACTGCTCGCCGGGCTTGGCGAAGGCCGAGGCGTCGAGGGTGATTTGGGTCTGCGCATAGCCGAGACGCGCCTTGGCCAGCCGCATCCGCGTCGCGATCAGGCCGGCGTAGGCGCCCTCCCCGGTCATCCGCTTGCCGAACGTGGCATCGTATTCGCGGCCGCCGCGGGCCTGCTCGACCAGGGAGAACACGTGGCGCTGCCGCCCGGGATAGTGCTCGGCGAACCAGTCGGCGACGAGGTCCTTCAGCTCGTGCGGCAGGCGCAGCAGCACGTGGTTCGCCTCCCGCGCGCCGCAGGCGCGGGCCTCCGTCAGGATCGCCTCGATCTCGTGATCGTTGAGCGAGGGGATGATCGGCGCGACGATCACCATCACCGGCACGCCGGCTCGGCTGAGCGCCCGGATCGCCTCCAGGCGCTTGCGCGGATGCGGCGCGCGCGGCTCCATCTTCCGGGCGAGCACCGGATCGAGGGTCGTCACCGACATCGCCACCTTCACGAGGTTCCGCTCCGCCATCCCGGCCAGGATGTCGATGTCGCGGGTGACGAGGTTCGACTTCGTCACGATGCCGACGGGATGGCGCAGGCGGGCCAGCACCTCGAGGATCTCCCGGGTGATGCGGTGCTCGCGCTCGATCGGCTGATACGGGTCGGTCGCCGTTCCGAGAGCGATGGTCCGCGGCGCGTAGCCCGGCGCCGACAGCTCCCGCTCGAGCAGGCGCGCGGCGTCCGGCTTGGCGAAGAGCTTCGTCTCGAAGTCGAGCCCGGGCGACAGGCCGGCATAGGCGTGGTTCGGCCGGGCGAAGCAGTAGACGCAGCCGTGCTCGCAGCCGCGATAGGGGTTGATCGAGCGGTCGAACGAGATGTCGGGCGAGGTGTTGCGGGAGATGATCCCGCTCGCTCGCTCCAGCGTCACCTCTGTGCGTCTGGCCGGTGCGGGCTCGTCCGCCGGCCAGCCGTCGTCGGCGGCCTCGCGGCGGATCGCCTCGAAGCGCCCGCCCGGGTTGGCGGTGGCGCCCCGGCCGCGCAGCGTTTCCGACGTCGCGGCGAGCCGGCGTCGCGGCGTGGATTCGGCGCCGAGCGGAGGACGGGGTGTGGACATCGGACTAGCAGCACCCCGGAGAAGCGTGTTTCACATGGAACATAACAGGAACATGGTCGACCGGATACGCCTCGATTTTAGGCAGTTTCTCGCGCTCTGTGGCTGTGGTGCAACGCTGGGCCGCCGCGTCGAGCCGGCCTGTCCGCGCCCGGCGAAAATACGGTATGCGCGGCCATGATCTCCGCCCTGGTTCATGTCGCCGACCCCGGCGACGCCGATGCGATCGACCGTCTGGCCGACACCCTGGGCGCCCTCGTCGGAGGCGTGGCCGCCGGGCTCGTGGGCGACGCCGTGATCGTCGCCGCCGCGATGGGCGAGGCGGTCGACACGATCGCCGACGCGACCGGCGCGACCCTGGTGGTGCCGCCGCGCGGATCGGACCGGTGGTTCGCCGGCGCGGCGGTCGCGCGCCGCGATTGGGTGCTGTGCCTGGAGGCGGGCGACGTGCCCGGCGACGGCTGGATCCGCACCCTCGACCGCTTCGTCGGCACAGCGCCGGCCGACGCCCTGGGGCGATTGTCCCGCCCGCATGCCGGGCTGGCGACGCGGCTGGCCATTCGGGCCGAGGCGCTGCTCGGCGCGGGTGCGGCGCGGCCCGGCGACCTCGTCCGCCGCGATCGCCTCACCGAGATCGGAACCTTCGCCCCGCGGCTGGTGCCGCGGCGCCTGATCGCGCGGATCGACCGGATGTGATCCTCAGGCCGTGAGCGAGGCGCCCCGCCGCAGGTGCTCGTCCAGGCGCGGCATGATCTCGACGAAGTTGCAGGGGCGGTGCCGGTAGTCGAGCTGGCTGACCAGGATCCCGTCCCAGGCGTCGCGGCAGGCGCCCGGCGAGCCCGGCAGCACGAAGACGTAGGTGGCGTTGGCGACCCCGGCCGTCGCCCGCGACTGCAGCGTCGAGGTGCCGATCTTGTCGTAGGAGATGCGGTGGAACACCGCCGAGAAGCCGTCCATCCGCTTCTCGAACAGCGGCTCCAGCGCCTCGGGCGTGACGTCGCGGCCGGTGAAGCCGGTGCCGCCGGTGGTGATCACCACGTCGATTCCGGGATCACGCGTCCAGCTCTCGACCGTCCCGCGGATCGCCGTCGCCTCGTCCGGCACGATCGCGCGCGCCGCGAGTTTGTGGCCGGCCTCGGTCAGCCGCTGCACCAGGGTGTCGCCGGAGCGGTCGTCCTCCGGCCGGCGCGTGTCCGAGACGGTCAGCACCGCGATCGACAGGGGGACGAAGCTGCGGGCGGGCGTATCGGGCATCGGGCCGTCTCCGGGTTGAACGACCGGAATATGGGCGCCCGCCCGCGATTGTCCCATCCTTCCCGGCGTGCGGCGCGCGGGCCGAGGCGCGCCGAACCCGCGATCCATGGTATCGGCACCGACCAGCGACCCCTGTCCGTTCGAACGCGCGGTGCCCTCATGGATGCGACCCCCGTCCGCCTCACCAGCCTCGCCCACGGCGGCGGCTGCGGCTGCAAGCTCGACCCGGCGATCCTGCGGTCGCTGCTCGCCGACCAGCCGATCGCCGGCCCGTTCGAGCGCCTGCTCGTCGGCAACGAGACCGCGGACGACGCCGCGGTCTGGGCGCTCGACGACGGCACCTGCGTCATCGCCACCACCGACTTCTTCACGCCGATGGTCGACGACCCACGCGATTTCGGCAGGATCGCCGCCACCAACGCGATCTCCGACGTCTACGCCATGGGCGGCCGCCCGATCATGGCGCTGGCCATCCTCGGGATGCCGGTCGGCAAGATCGCGCCCGAGATCGTCGCCGAGATCCTGAAGGGCGGCGCGGCGACCTGCGCCGAGGCCGGCATCCCGATCGCCGGCGGGCACTCGATCGACACGCCGGAGCCGATCTACGGCCTGGCGGTGATCGGCACCTGCCGCCGCCAGGACGTGCGCCGCAACGCCGACGCGCGGGTCGGCGACGCGCTGATCCTGACCAAACCCCTCGGCGTCGGCGTCTATTCCGCCGCGATCAAGCGCGACGCCCTGCCGGAGGGCGGCTA
This sequence comes from Methylobacterium sp. J-059, assembly GCF_022829485.1. NCBI lineage: Bacteria > Pseudomonadati > Pseudomonadota > Alphaproteobacteria > Hyphomicrobiales > Methylobacteriaceae > Methylobacterium > Methylobacterium sp. J-059. The sequence continues at coordinate 21,860 of NZ_JAKSYA010000133.1, read as the reverse complement.
CGCCGCGTTCGTCGCGACGACGACGCTGCTGAACAAGGTCGGCACCGAGCTGGCCGCCGACCAGGACGTGCACGCCATCACCGACGTCACCGGCTTCGGCCTGCTCGGGCACGGCCTCGAGTTCGCGCGCGGCGCCGGCTGCCGCCTCGTGATCGACTGGCCGTCCGTGCCGCTGCTGCCCTCGGCCGAAACGCTCGCCCGGGACGGCTTCGTCACCGGCGCGTCCCACCGCAACTGGACCGCGTTCGGCGGCGAGGTCGCGCTGGAGGACGGCTTCCCCGAATGGGCGCGGCACCTGCTTACCGATCCGCAGACCTCGGGCGGCCTGCTCGTCGCCTGCGCCCCCGAGCGCGCCGACGCGATCCTCGCCCGCATCCGCGCCGCCGGGCATCCGGCGGCGGCGATCGTCGGGCGGGCGGAGGCGGGCGCGGCGGGAATTCGCGTCGCCGGCTGATCCCAGGGCCGGAAGGCGATCGAAACCAATCCTCCGGCATCATCGCGGCCCCGCGATGCGTCGCGCAGAGCCGCCCGCCCCCGTCGTGACCGACGTTCCCTACGACCCGGATCTCGAAACCGCCCACGGCGTCGCGGATTGGCCCTATGGCCGATCCGCCATCGCGCTCGCGCGCCCGGACGCCTTGCCGGACGGACGCCCGTGGCCGCGGCTGCGCGTGCTCACCGTCGCCTCCGGCGATGCGCCGCGTCTGGCGGACAGCATCGCCTCGGTCGCCCGGCAGGACTACCCGGAATGCCGGCACGACGTCGTGCCGCCGGGATCGCCGTCGCCCGCCGCGATCCTCGCCGACGACGGGGTCGACTTCGTCCTGGTCCTGCGGGCGGGCGATCTCCTGGCGCCCGGCGCGCTCGCCGCCCTCGTTCTCGACGCGGTCCTCTCGGGGGCGGATGCGGTGGCGGGGCTTCGGGTGCTGTTCGACGACGCGGTGACCGGCCTCGACCTGCCCTCGTCGGCGGGGGATGACGCCGCGCCGGACGCCGTCTTCACCGGCGGCGAAGTTCTGTGGCGGCGTGCCGCGCTCGGCATGCTGGACAGCTTCGATCCGGTCGACGCCGGGTGGACCGCACGCGCCTGGTCGGCAGCCGTGCGGACAAGGGCCGGCGTCACCCGCATCGGCCGGCCCGTCCTGCTACAGCGCGAGCGGACGATTCACTCAACGTATTCAAGTCCATCCGCGTCTTCCCCTCCCCCCTTCGCGGGGGAGGGTGGGCCTCGCGTCAGCGAGGGTCGGGAGAGGGGAGCGCCGTATCCGGCACCGTCGCGCCCCTCTCCCCCCCTGCTCCGCAGGGTACCCTCCCCCGCCAAGGGGGGAGGGAAGAGTGGTGCCGCTTCCCTCTCGATCGCCTCGCTCACCGGCACGGGGCATGCCGGCGGTGCCGGGATCGCGCATCGGCGCATCGGCGAGGCGCTGCGGCTCGCCGGGCACCGCGTCGCGGAGTTCGTGCTCGCGCACGAATCGCCGCCCGCCGCGGCGGAATGGACCGATGCGTTTCCCGTCGCCGAAGCCGCGATCCACGCCGGCGACCACGACCTCGTGCTCGCCGGAAACCTGCACGGCGCCACCCGAAGCCTCGCCGTCGCCGGGCGCCTCGCTGCCGAGCGGCCCGTCGCGCTCGTCCTGCACGACCTGTTCCCGCTGACCGGCCGCTGCGCCCACCCCCGCGGCTGTGCCCGGATCGAGACCGTCGGCTGCGACGCCGCCTGCCCGACGCCGGACGAGTATCCGCAGCTCGGCCGGCATCGCATCGCCGGTGCGCAGGCCGGCAAGCGTGCGGTGCTCACCCGGCGGGACGGTCCGATCCTGCTCGCCAACTCGGCCTGGACGGCCTCGCGCGCCCGGGCGCTCGCGCCGCCGGGCGCCGTGGTCGCGCCCCTGGCGCTGGCCTTTCCGACGAGCGTCTTCCGGCCCCGCGATCGTTCGGCCCTGCGTCGCAGACTCGGGCTTCCCGCCGACGACCTGCTGATCCTGGTCTCGGCGGTGGTGCTCGACGGACCGGACAAGAACGTCGGCGATCTCGCGGACGCCCTGCGCCGCGTCGCCGGTCCCGGCGTCGGCTTCGTCGCGATCGGCCGGCTCGACTATCCCGCGCGCCTCGCCCTGCCGAACCTGTTCGCGCCCGGGCTGATCGCCGACGAGGCGCACCTGGCCGCCTGGTACGGCGCCTGCGACCTGCACGTCACGGCGAGCCGGCTCGAGACGCTGGGGCAGACGCCGATCGAGGCCGGCCTGTGCGGAACGCCGACGCTGGCCTATCGCACCGCCGGCCTGACCAGCTCGGTGATCGACGGCGTCTCCGGGCGACTCGTCCCGGTCGAGCCCGGCGCGCTGGGCGATGCCCTCGTCGAGCTCGTCGCCGATCGGCCGGCGCTCGCCCGGCTCGGCGCCTTCGCGCGGATCGCCTTGGAAAGCCGGTTCAGCCCGGCTTCCTGCGCGATCTCGCTCGACCGGGTGTTTCGCGAGCGCGGCCTGTTGCCGCCGGACGGGGGCCGCCTGCGCTTCGCGCCGGCGCTGCTCGGCCATTTCCCGTTCGCCGCGATCCCGGCTGCGGCCGCGACCGGCCTCGTCGCCGCGCCGTCCAACCCGCTCGTCCGCGGGCTGCGCCGCGCCAAGCAGCGCCTGCTCGGGCGCCGCCTGCCGCCCTGGGCGCGGCGCGGCCTGTACTGGGCCGTCCGGCTTCGATCGCTCGGCGGAGCCCGGTGATGCGCGGCCCGATCTACCTCGACCAAACCCATGTCCGCGGCCACGTCACTGGCATCGAGCGGGTGGCGCTCGACCAGTTCACGCCGGCGATGCTCGCCGGCGCGGTCCGGCCCCTGCGCAGCCGCAGCATCCCGGGGATGATCCTCGCGCAGCAGCTCGGCCTGCCGCTTCGCGCGGCACGGGAGCCCGAGGCGCAGTTCGTGATGGCCGGCTTTCCCCCCGGCCCGCTGATGGCGCCGTTCGCGGAGCGCTGCATCCTCTGCGTCTACGACACCTTCCTCCTGGACCGGCCGGAGGATCTCGCCTGGAAGAGCCGGCTCTACATGGCGCCGGCGTTCCGCTACGCGATGCGCTGGGGTCGGCGCTTCCTGGTGATCTCGCGCAAGACCGGCGCGGATTTGCGCCGTCACTGCGCCGACGACGCCCTCGTCGCCCTGCTGCGGCCGGCGGTGCGCGACGTGTTCGGCCTCGACGGGCTCCCCGGCCCCGCCGCCTATCGGCCCGAGGCGCCGCTGCGCATGCTGGCGATCGGCACGATCGAGCCGCGCAAGGATTACCCGGCGGCGATCGCGCTCGCGGCGGCGTTGAACCGCGCCGGCGTGCCGGCCGAGCTGCACATCGTCGGCCGCCTCGGCTGGGGCCGGCACGCCTTCCTCGACGATCCGCCGCCCTTCCTCACCTGGCACGGCTATGTCGGCGACGATGCGCTGCGCACCCTCGCCGCCAGCGCCCACCTTCTGCTCTCGACTTCCAAGGCCGAAGGCCTCGGCCTGCCCCTGCTCGAGATCCAGCATGGCGGCCTGCCGGTGGTCGCCCCCGACGACGCGGTGTTCCGCGAGGTGCTCGGCGAATCCGGCCTGTTCCTCCGCCCGGGCGATCCCGAGGGCGCCGCCTCGGCGCTGATCCAGGCCGTCCGGTCCGGCCGCTTGGCGGAAGCCGCGGCCGACGCGCGGGCAAACGTCGCACGATGGAATCGCTTGGCCGCGCGCGACGCGGAGGCGTTCCGCGGCTACCTCGCCGCGGGCGTGTCGGCCTACGGGCCAGACAACCTCGTCGCGCCCGATGGGGTCGCGCCCGATCCGGTTATCCCCAAGCGGTGAGGCGGACTACGTATTGAACGTCGCGCCGGCGGATCGTTAAGCATGCCACGCTGTCTTGTCTTGAAGAGACGCTGTTCGCCCCCGTTTCCAAGGCATTGGGAAAGATTTTGCGGCAACCAGAGAGCGCAACCTGCGGTCCGCAGATTGCGGAGACGTCATCGAACACCGCCATCGCCGGGCGCTTCCGGTTCAAGGTGGCACGGGAACGCTCCGAAACGGGATCGTTCCTGGAAACCGTTGGGCAGGTGAGGGACAGAGACCGATGTTCGATTTCTCGACCCCCGTCCGCGGCGAGCCCGTGGAGGTGACGCTGCCGCCGCGCTTCTCCGATCGGGCCGACCCGGGCACGATCCTCCGCCGCCTGTGGCGCGGAGCGAGCTTCATCGTGCTGGGCGGCCTGTTCATGGTCGCCGCCGCCGTCGCGCTGCTCGGGCTGCTGACCCCGGTCTACACCTCCAGCATCCAGATCCTGGTCGATCCCTCCGATCTCCGCGTCGTCGACAACGACGTCAGCGCCCGCACGCCTCAGGCCGACAGCGGCGTGTCGCTCGCCGAGAGCCAGACCAAGGTGATCCAGTCGGACAACGTCCTGCGGCGCACGGTCGAGAAGCTCGACCTCGATCGCGACGACGAGTTCGCCAAGCCCGAGTCCGACAACCCGACGATCGTCTGGCTGCGCACGGCGCTCGGCATGCTGCCGCCGCCCGGCAGCCGCGACCCGGTCAACGTCGCCGTCGACACCCTGCAGACCAAGCTGACCGTGCGCCGGGCCGAGCGCACCTTCGTGATCGACGTGCTGGTGCAGTCGCGCGATCCGGAGAAGGCGGCAAAGATCGCCAACGCCATCGGCGACGCCTACTTCGCCGAGGAGGCCAGCGCCCGCACCGAGGCCGCTCGCCGCGCCTCGGACGCCCTCAACGGCCGCCTGTCGAGCCTGCGCCGCGACGTCGAGCTCGCCGAGGGCAAGCTCCTGAAGTACCGCGAGGACAACAACCTCGTCGCGTCGAGCGGTCGCCTGCTGACCGACCAGCAGCTCGGCGACCTCAACCAGCAGCTCGTCACGGCCCAGATCAAGACCGCGGAATCGCGCTCGCGCCTCGAGCAGGCGCGCAAGATGAAGGCCGGCGACGCCAGCACGGCGCTGCCGGAGATGCTGCAATCGCTCGAGATGCAGGCGCTCCGCCAGCAATACGCGACGCTCTCGCGCAACACCGCCGAGCTTGCGACCCGCCTCGGCGAGCGCCACCCGGCGATGGCCGAGCAGTACGCCCAGCAGCGCGACCTCCAGCGCCTGATCCAGCGCGAGAAGGAGCGGATCATCGAGACGACGCAGAAGGACTACGATCGCGCGGCGGCGAGCGAAACGGCGATCCGCAAGAGCCTCGACCGGGCCAAGGCCGAGACCGTCACCAGCGATCGCGCCAATGTCGGCCTGCGCGAGCTGGAGCGGACGCTCGAATCCCGCCGCGGCGTGTACGAGACCTATCTCCGCCGTTCGCGCGAGGCGAGCGAGCAGGAGCGCCTGAACAGCATCAACGTCCGCATCATCTCGCCGGCGGTCCCCGCCCGCACCCGGACCTGGCCGCCCTCGCCCAAGGTGGTGCTGCCGCTGGCCCTGCTCGTCGGGATGATGCTGGGCGTGGCCATCGCGCTGTCGCTCGGCGCCGCCCGCGACCGTCGCAACGACCGCAACGAGCGCCGCGCCGCGACCGTGCCGCCCCGGAGCTTCCGAGCTGCCGATGCTTGAGGCGGGACAGGCGCAGGCCGAGGACGACGGCGCGGTGAAGGTCGCCGGCTTCGCCATTCACCCCGCGATGCCGCGGCCCCGGGCCGTCCGCGGGACGAGCCCTCGCCTCGAACCCGGTCATGCGGCCGGCGCCACGCCGGAAACCCCCTTAGATCGCCGCAGCGAGGCCGGCAGCGCCTGGCGCGTGCGGATGTTCGGCCACGACTTCGCCGCCGGTCCCGCAGCCGGGATCCTCGCCGCCTCGGCGATGCAGCCGTCGGCCGGGCCGCGCCTCGTCGTCACCGCCAACGTCGACCACATCGTCCTGCTCTCGGAGAACGCCGCCTTCCGGCAGGCCTATGCCGGCGCCGTCGCGCGGACGCTGGACGGCACGCCGCTGGTCTGGCTCGCGCGGCTGCGCGGCCAGCCGGCCGCCCGCGTCACCGGACACGACCTCCTCGCGCACGCGCTGTTCGCCCGGCCGGTCGAAGGCCGCCGCGTCTTCCTCGTCTGCTCGCGGGACGCGGTCGCCGAGGCGATCCGCGACCGGCTCAAGCGGTCCGGCTATGACGCGGATGCCGTCGCGACCTGCGTGCCGCCCTTCGGCTTCGACGACGACGCGGAGTACGGCCGCGCGCTGTCGGCTCGCATTCGCGAGCACGGCACCACCCTGCTGGTCATGGGCGTCGGCGCGCCGCGCTCGGAGATCTGGGTGACGCGCCAGGGTTCGGCCCTCGGCACGCCGCTCGTGCTGGCGGTGGGCGAGGCGGTCAACGTCGCCGCCGGGCTGGTGCCGCGGGCGCCGGTGATGCTGCAGCGTGCCGGGCTCGAATGGGCGTTCCGGTTCGCCTTCGCGCCGCGACGGCTGTTTCGGCGCTATTTCGTGCGGTCGTGGCGCTTCCTCGCGCTCCTGCGCGGCGAAATCGGGAACCGGGACGCGGCCTGACGCGCCGCTTCGCGGCTCCGCGGGTTCAGGCGGACGCGAACAGGTGCGGGTGCCGCAGGCGCAGCGCGAAGACCAGGGTCAGCGTCTTCATGTCCGCGATCTCGCCGGCGTCGCTGCGGCGGGCGAGGTCGTCGAGCGCCACCTCGTGGACGGTGATCGCCTCGTTCTCCTCGGCCAGCCCGCCGCCCGGTCCCGACCGGTCGGCCGCGCCGAAGGGGGCGAGGAACAGGTCCATCCGCTCGGTCGAGATGCCCGGCGCGGTCCAGGCGCTGACCACCCGCTCGAGCACGTTCAGGTCGACGCCGGTCTCCTCGTAGGCTTCGCGGCGGGCGCCGTCCTCCGGGTCGCCCTCGTCGAGGATGCCCGCCGGGGTCTCGAGCATGTCCAGCGGGCCCTCGGCGAAGAACACCGGGGCGCGGAACTGCGAGACCAGGAGCGCGACGCGGCGCGTCGGATCGTAGGGCAGCACCGCCACCGCGCGACCGTGATCCTCGATCTCGCGGGTGATGCGGGTGCCGTCCGGCATCGTCACCTCGGCGACGAGGAACCGGGCCCAGCCGTCATGAACGAGGCGTGTCCCGCGGATGATGGGTACCATGCCTGTGGATCTTCCTACCCGAGTCGCGTCGAGGCCGTTCTAGGCAGGCGATCGTTCAGGAATGAGGCGGCTTCGCGGAGTCTCCGGGGCAGGTGCCGGGGCCGCGGCGGATCGAGAACCGGGTCGCCGTGCCGATCCGGTCCCAGGCTTCGACGGTGTCGCCCTCCTCGCGCACGAGGTTCGGGATGTCGAGGCAGGCCAGCGGATCGGTGCAGGTCACCCGCAGCAGCGTGCCCGGCGGCAGGCGGCGCAGCGCCTTGCGCGTCCGCAGCACCGGAAGCGGGCACTTGAGGCCGGCGAGATCGAGGTCGATCGGTGGTGCGTCCGGCATGCGAGAACCCCGACGACGGGGCCGCCGTCGCCGGGGTCGATAGACCGGATCGATGCGGCTTGTCAGCCGGGCGAAGCGGCCGGCCGTAACCCTAGCGCGTGACGAGGAAGCGGTGCGGGTCGCCCGCCCGATTACGGGAACCGGCAATGGGTGAAGGCGGGGTCGACCGAGCGCTTCCACGATCCCTCGTAGTCGGCGAGGCGGTCCTCGGCATGCGAGCGCCCGGCCGCCACGATCGCCTCCAGCGGCTGCAGGTAGATCGTCTCGTCCCGTCCGGAGCCGTCGCGGCGGGCACGTGCCTTGAGGCCGGCCCGCGCGATGGCGAGCGCCTCGGCCGCGACCGCGCCCAGGCTGCGCCGCGCGACCGGGGTCGCGAGGCCCAGGCGCGGGACGGTGGCGCGCAGGGCCTCCCGGTCGGTGGCGCTCCAGCCCGAGACGAGGTCGAGGGCGGCATCGAGCGACGCCTCGTCGTAGAGCAGGCCGACCCAGAACGCGGCCTGCGCCGCGATCATGCCGGCATCGCCGACGTCGGCGCCGCGCATCTCGAGGAAGCGCTTGAGCCGAACCTCGGGAAAGGCGGTGGAGGCGTGGTTGGCCCAGTCGGAGACCGTGGCGTACTCGCCCGGCAACTGGGCGAGCTTGCCGGCCATCAGGTCACGGAACGAGGCGCCCGAGACGTCGTGGTAGGTGTCGCCGCGCTTGACGAAGTACATCGGCATGTCGAGCAGCCAGTCGACGTAGCCCTCGTAGCCGAAGCCTGCGTCGAAGGCGAAGCCGAGCATCCCGGTGCGGTCGGCGTCGGTGTCGCGCCAGATCTCGGAGCGTCGCGACAGGAAGCCGTTCGGCCGCCCGTCGGTGAAGGGCGAGTTGGCGAACAGGGCGGTCGCCACCGGCTGCAGCGCGAGCGAGGCGCGCAGCTTGCGCGTCATGTCGCCTTCCGACGCGAAGTCGACGTTGACCTGCACGGTGGCGGTGCGCAGCATCATGTCGAGGCCGAGCGATCCGACCTTCGGCATGTAGCCGGCCATGATCTTGTAGCGGCTCTTGGGCATCACCGGCGTCTCGGCGCGCGACCATTTCGGGCTCATCGCGAGGTCGAGGAAGCCGATGCCGAGGCCGTCCGCCACGCGCTTCGTCGCGGCCAGGTGCTCGTCGAGCTCGCGGGCGGTGGCGTGCACGTCGGCGACCGGCGCGCCCGAGAGCTCGAACTGCCCGCCGGGCTCGATCGAGATCGCGCCGCCTTCCGCAGCCGACAGGCCGATGACGTGGCCGGCATCGAGGATCGGCTCCCAGCCGGTCTCGCGGCCGACGCCTTCCAGCAGGGCGCGGATGCCGCGCTCGCCTTCATACGGCACCGGTTCGCGCGTCTCGACGTAGAAGGGAATCTTCTCGTGCTCGGTGCCGATCGCGAAGCTCTCGCGCGGCTTCTCGCCGGCCGCGAACCAGTCGATCAGTTCGACACGCGTGGTGAGCGGTGTCGTGTCGGACGTATCGCGCGCCATGCGCTGCCTCGCCGTGAAATCATGGGCTGAACTCGGGAAGCGCGACGGCCGTCTGGAAAAGAGCGATGCGGTCGTGCCCCGTCGCCGGGATGGGTCGTCCATAATCCAGGGCGCCGGACCCGACAACGCGACCTTGAGCGCCCCTGCCCCGCTTCGACCGGCAATCGTCGGGCGTCGGAGGCGCCGTGCGCGGTCGATGTGCGCGGGCGCACGCCGACCGATCTATCACCGCGCGTCGCCGAGCACGGCCTGGACCAGGGCGAGCGCCGCGACCGCGGCGGTGTCGGCCCGGAGGATGCGGGGCCCGAGGGAGAGCGCCACGGAGTTGGGCCGCGCCAGGATCGCCGCGCGCTCCTCCGGCGCGAACCCGCCCTCCGGGCCGATCAGCACTGCGAGCGGAACGGGGCCCGCCGGATCGGCGGCCCGGCGCAGGGCGGCGACGGGGTCGGCGATCGCGGCGTCCTCGTCGCAGAACACCAGCAGCCGCTCCGGCGCGAGGTCGGCGAGCGCCGCGGGCAGGCGCGCGGCTTCCATCAAGGCCGGCACGGCGAGGATGCCGCACTGCTCGGCCGCCTCGATCATGTTGGCGTGCAGGCGCTCGGTGTTGAGGCGGTCGCCTTGCGTGTAGCGTGTCAGGACCGGCCGGATCGTGCCCGCCCCCATCTCGACCGCCTTCTGGGCGAGGTAGTCGAGCCGCGCGCTCTTCAGGGGCGCGAACAGGTAGTGCAGGTCGGGCGGTGCGGTCTGGGGCCGTACTCGGTCGACGACGGTCAGATGCGCGCTCTTGCGCCCCGACGGCACCAGGCTCGCCCGCCACTCGCCGTCCCGCCCGTTGAACAGCAGCACCGGGTCGTCCGGCTGCCGGCGCAGGACGTTGAGCAGATAGTTCGCCTGCGCCCGGTCCAGGGGAAGGTTCGCGCCCGCGAAGAGGTCGTGCGCCACGTGGAGACGGGGCGCGGTGAAGTCGTAGGCCGCCATCCGGGCTCCGTCGCGTGCGGGATCGCCGCTGTCAACGCCGGAGCGAGGCGGCGCCGATGTTGCCGAAACATCACGGGCGCAGGTTTTCGAAACGTTACCCCGCCATGTCGGAGCCGGCCCGTTTGCGGCTCGATTGACGCCACATTCCTATGGCGAAGCGGAGCCCGGACATTCCGGACCGGCCGTACCGCAGCGCGGCCGACCTCCGGCTCGAAGACGACATCCGTCGACGCTGCGCGCCATGCCGACGGCGCATCGCCTGCGACCGGGGCGGATCTCCAGGGAGACGAGACCATGCGCTACAAGACCTACGGACTGGCCGCCGCCCTCGTCGCGGGCAGCTTCCTGGCCAGCACGGCCGCCTTCGCTCAGTCCGCCGAGTGCGGCGCGATCCAGACGACGCTGCAGACCCGCAAGGATCTCGTCGCCAAGGCGAACGTGGCGTCGAACGGAAAGAAGAAGATGACCCCGCAGGAGGCCTGCGCGCTGTTCGGCAAGCTTCAGTCCAACGGCGTCGAGGGCATGAAGTGGATCGCCGCCAACAAGGAGTGGTGCTCGATCCCCGACTCGTTCGCGGAAGGCTTCAAGGCCGACCACTCGAAGGTGGTGGGCATCCGCACCAAGATCTGCGGCATCGCGGCCCAGGCGACCAAGATGGAGGCTCAGGCCCGCGCTCAAGCCCAGAACGGCGGCGGCGGCGGCCTCCTCGGCGGCCCCGGCCTGACCGGCCAGTTCAAGATGCCGCAGGGCGCGCTCTGAGGCGGATGCGACCCGCCTCCCACCCGTTCCTCATCCCGTCCGGGCCCCGGTCGTGAATGCCGCGAAGGCGGTGGAATCCCGCGTCGCCGACGCGGTGACCGGCCATTGGGTCGACCGGCTCGCCCCGCGGGCCGCCCGGCCTTACCTGCGCCTCGCCCGCATCGACCGGCCGATCGGCTGGTGGCTGCTGCTGCTGCCGTGCTGGTGGTCGACGGCGCTGGCCGCCACCCGCGCCGGCCTGCCCTGGCCCGATCCGCGCCACCTGCTGCTGTTCCTCGTCGGCGCGGTGGCGATGCGCGGGGCCGGCTCGACCTACAACGACATCGCCGATCGCGACCTCGACGCGCAGGTCGAGCGCACGCGCTCGCGGCCCCTGCCCTCGGGGCAGGTCGGCACGCGCGCCGCCGCCATCTTCCTCGCCGCCCAGGCGCTGGTCGGCTTCCTCGTCCTGATGCAGTTCGATGCGTTCGCCATCGGCGTCGGGCTGTGCTCGCTGATCCCCGTGGCGATCTACCCGTTCATGAAGCGGGTGATGTCGATGCCGCAGCTGGTGCTCGGCCTCGCCTTCTCCTGGGGGGCGCTGATGGGCTGGGCCGCCCTGCTCGACCAGCTCGCAGCACCGGCCTGGCTGCTCTACGCCGGCACGATCGCCTGGGTGGTCGGCTACGACACGATCTACGCGGTGCAGGACATCGAGGACGACGAGATCGCCGGCATCCGCTCGTCGGCGCGGTTCTTCGGCGGCCGGCTTCGGGTCGCCGTCGGGGCCTGCTACGGGGCGGCCGTGCTGCTAATCGGCGCGGCGGCCTACGGGGCCGGGGCGGGACTGCTCGGTTTCCTGGGCGTCGCCGCGTTCGCGGGCCATCTCGGCCGGCAGGTCTGGCGGCTCAAGGCGCGGGACGGGCGGGAGGCGCTGGCCCTGTTCCGCTCGAATCGCGGGGCCGGGCTGATCCTGTTCGCGGGGCTCGCCGCCGATACGATCAACCAGGGCTGGCCGGGCTGAGCGCTCACGAGCGGGCGATGATCTCGTTCTCGCCGCGGTGGATCTGCGGGCGGACCGGGAGGCGGCCGGTCTTGCGGCGCACGAGGAAGCGCGGGCGGCGGTCGCCGAGCGAGCCGTGCCGGCGCCGAATGCGGGTCTTGCCGAGCATCAGCCGGCCGACCTGCGCCGACACGGTGGCGAGCACGCCGTCCTCGCGCACGATCATCCGCGGCAAGCCGGTGCGGGCGGCGAGGTCCCGCCAGATCGCGACGACCTCCTCCTCGCAGAACGGCCCGAGACGGGCGACGACGGCGCCGGCGGCGTTGACGAGGCAGAGGTCGAACCGGTCCTCGCCGCAGCTCTCCGCCTCGTCGGTCGCGAAGGTGAGCGCGATGCCGGCGGCCTTGGACGTCGCGGTGGCGGCGCCGAACACCGGCAGCGGCGAGGCGTCGAAGGCGAAGCGCGCCGGCGCGGCGCCGTCGCGATCGAGGCGATCGGTCTCGGCAAGATGATCGGTCGGGTTCCGGTCCATGGTGTCGAACGTGTTCATCTGCCCGCCGTCCATTTGCAAGTGGCGACCTGCTCGGGTCGTCCGTTATGCCAAGCAGATTGGCGTCTAACCTCCCCACGGTGCCTTAAGAGTGAGCGTTAAGCGATCGTGGACAGCGCGTTCGCGCTCGGAATGCTCAACGGTTCCTTGCCGCGATCGATGAAAACCGCCGGTTTCCCGCTGCGGCCTCGCGATCCTTGTGGCGCTTCGGGGCAGACCCTACAACGGTGCGGTCGCGCGCTCCGGCGCGCCGCCCCCCTGTCGCGATCGGGACCATCCGCACGTCGCATCGGCGCGCGGGTCGGCGCGAGCCGCGATGCCGATCCCCTCCCCCGTCGCCGGACACGGACCGCCATGACCGATACGATCTCAGCGGACTTCGTGCACGCCCTGATGCCGGACCTGCGCGAGGCGCTTCGCGAGGCGGCCTCCCTCGCCCTGCCCTTCTTCCGGGCCGGCAGCCAGACCTCGGCGAAGATCTGGTCGAAGGCCGGCGGCTCGCCGGTGACGGAAGCCGACGTCGCCGTCGACACCTTCCTGAAGATCCGCCTGAGCCAGATCGTGCCGGCGGCGGCGTGGCTGTCCGAGGAGACGGCCGACGACGCCGTGCGGATCGGTCACGACCTCGTCTGGATCGTCGACCCGATCGACGGGACCCGCGCCTTCCTGTCCGGGCATCGGGACTGGTCGATCGCGGTGGCGCTGCTGAAGGCCGGCGAGCCCGTGATCGGCTTCGTGAACGCGCCGGCGCTCGGGCACGATTACGAGGCGATCCACGGGCGGGGCGCGACGCGCAACGGCGAGCCGATCGGCGCGCGGCAGGGCGTCGCGCTGCCGACGGCCCGCGTCACAGGCCCGAAGCCAATGATCGACCGGCTGGGGCGTGGCGTCTCGCGCGATCTGGGGGACGCCGCCTTCGAGCGCATCGACCGGATTCCGTCGCTCGCCCTGCGCGTGGCCCGCGTCGCCGAAGGCTCGGTCGATGTCGGGCTGGTCTCCTCGGATGCCCGCGACTGGGATCTCGCGGCGGCCGACCTGATCCTCCGCGAGGCGGGCGGCTCCGTCTGCGACATGTCCGGCGTCGCGACCGTCTACAACCGGACCGATCCGGTGCATGGCGAGCTGGTCGCGCTGCCGAACGACCTGCGCGACGTCGTCGTGTCGGCCTGGGACCGGGGCCGGTCGTGACGATCTCGCGAGCTTGAGCCGGCCTGAAACGAAGAAGAGCCGATCCCGCATCTGCAGGATCGGCTCGGCGCGATCAGGCGTGGGCGGCTTCGCGAAGGGCCAGAGCGGCCGGCGCGAGCCCGAGGCGGTCGGCCAGATGCCAGCGCAACTCTCGGGGCGAATGATAATTGTAGGATCGATCGATGAGGTGGGAGAGGTCGAGGGTCGGGGCGTCCGACGTCGCGCTCTGCTTGATGCACCCCACCTTGAAGGTCGCCGAATCCGTGACGGGCGACCGGACGCTACGGCGTCGGGTGTATTCGAACAACATGGTGTGTTTGATTGTCTTCCGATGTGACCGGGTTTGCTCCGCCACGCGGCGGGCCCGGCTCTGTTTCTGTGGTGTTGCGATTAAGATTGCGTTTACCTTGACCGTCCGGCGCGGCCGCTCCCGGAGGATGGCAGCGTCGGATGGTTTCGACCGTGTTCACGGCCGCGTGGATGGGAGACCGATGGCCTCAGGCAGCCTGGAGGTTGCCGGCGGCGTCCTTGCCGCTGCGCTTGTCGGTCAGGATCTCGTAAGACACCTTCTGACCCTCGATCAGGTTGCGCATGCCGGCGCGCTCGACGGCGGAGATGTGGACGAACACGTCCTTGCCGCCGTCATCCGGCTGGATGAAGCCGTAGCCCTTGGTCTCGTTGAACCACTTCACGGTACCGGTATTCACGTAAAGAACCTCGTATCGACGATGGGTCGAGCCCTCGCGCTCATGAAAGCGCGAACGGATCGACTGACTTCTAAGTCTGGTATGGGTGGCAGGGCGTCGGGCAAGGAACCCGTAACCGGCGTCCGTCCCAGGGTTTGGGCCCCCCACAACCCTATCTAAGGGCTCCCTGCGGCCGCAACAAGGCAGGGATGCAGGTTCTCGGCGTGCCCGGGCAAAAGCGGAGGCCCGGCGGCTGGGATTCTCGCGGGCCCCAGTGCATATAAGGGTTCGCGCTCAGGCTTTTAGGCGATCCATGGCAGGTATCTCGGTTTCGTTGGAAGGGGCCAACATCCAGCTCTCCTTCCAGAAGGACGATCAGGCGACCGCCGTGGTGATGGATGCCCGCGCCGCCCGCGCCCTCGTGCGCGCCGTCGGGCAACTGCTCACCGCCATCGACGAACCCGAGGAGCCCGACATGGCCGAGGAGATGGGCGACGAGGAGATCGCGATGCTCGACGTGACCTCCTCCGCGATCGAGATCGGCACCGACGACCAGGGCCAGGCCGTCGTCGCGCTCCAGGCCGGCGCCCTGCCGCCGTTCCAGCTGCGCCTGACCGACGAGGAGGCCCGTCACGTGGCGACGAGCCTCTCCGAGATCCTCGCGGCCCCGCGCGACGTGCGGGCGTCGCACGGCGGCCACTGAGCCGGTCCTACATCCTGACGCCGGGATCGGTCGGGGCGCCGGGAAACACGTCCGGCTCCGAGCCGGGGCCGCCGGGCTCGTCGATGCCGGGTTCGTTCACCGGATAGGGCGTGCGCGGCCCGGTCGGCCCGATATCGGGCATCTCGTCCGGCGGGACGGGCGGCGGAAGGTCCCCGGGGGTCGGATCGGGGGTCGGAAGGCCGGGATTGGCCATGCGCTGCCTCGTGCAGTTGGGAATGAGCTAGCCAACGGATCGCCTGCGCGAGGGTTCCGCGCATTCCTGGGTTGCCGGATCGTCGGGGAACCGCGGGGAGACGTCCCGGTTTGCCGGCCGACGTCATCCATCGGAGCGAACCGCCATGCCCGACATCAAGCAAGCCAAGGTCCTGATCCTCGCCACCGACGGGTTCGAGGAGACCGAGCTCACCGTCCCGCAGGCCAAGCTGCGGCAGGCCGGCGCGACGGTCCACGTCGCGTCGCCGAAATCGCGCGAGAAGCCGGAATCGATCCGTGGCTGGGACAAGACCGATTGGGGCAAGAACGTCGCGGTCGACCTCGACCTCGAGACCGTCGATCCGTCTGCCTACGATGCCCTCGTCCTGCCCGGCGGCCAGATCAACCCGGACAAGCTCCGCCTCGAGCCGAAGGCGTTGGAGGTGATCAAGGCCTTCGTGACCTCGGGAAAGGTCGTCGCCGCGATCTGCCACGCGCCGTGGCTGCTGATCGAGGTCGGCGCAGCGAAGGGCCGTGACCTGACCTCGTTCTCCTCGATCCGCACCGACGTGATCAATGCCGGCGCCCGTTGGCACGACCGCGAGGTCGTGACCGACCACGGCATCGTCACCAGCCGGAATCCCGGCGATCTCGATGCGTTCTCGGCGAAGATCATCGAGGAGATCGCCGAAGGGCGGCACGAGCCCCGCTCCCTCGCCGCCTGATCGCGCGACGAAATCATGGAAGGCCGCCTGCCCTCTCGGCGGGCGGCCTTTTCGTCGAATGGAAGCCTCGTGCGCCGCTCAGCGCTTGGCGACGACGGCCTTCTGCGCCTTCGGCTTCAGGCCGGTGGTGCTGGCGATCAGCGCCGAGAGGTGATCCTGGTCGAGGTCCGCGGCCGCCTTCTGCGCCGGCTGGGCGGCGACGCGCTCGGGCTTGCGCGGCTCGATCGACCCGGTGGTCACCGGATCGGGCAGGCTCGCCAGAACCTGAGTGCTCGGCGCCGGATCGCGCTGGACCCGCAGCGCCCAATGGGCGGCGGTGGACAGCGCCGCGATCGCCAGGATCGCCTTGACGCCACTGGTGAGGAACCCCCGCATGATGGTCAAGCCCGACAAAACGCAGTGACACGCGACCGGTTCCCCGGCCCATTGCCACTGTTGCCGATGAGCGTGAACGAAATCCGAAGGTCGGCACCGGCTGCCGTCCCGGAACGGGGCGAAACTTGTGTGGGCCATGCGCCGGGTCCGCGGTTCCTGTTCCCCGCGCCTCCGACACGCCTGCAGCACCCCGGCCCACCAGGATTCACAGGAGCGGTCCAGAGAACTGGTCCGGGCCGCCCCGTCACTGCCGACCCCGCGTCCATGCAGGCCCGAGCGGGCTCGCGAAACCTTCAGGCGCATCGGCCGCGGGGACCGCCGATGTAGGTGAAGTGCAAAGAGCCGGCAACCGATGCTCAGGACGATCCGCGCGTCCGCGACGATCCGCCTGCCGCTTCGGCGAAGGCGAGGAGCGTGGCGACGTCGTCCTCGCCCTCGGGCGCCGCGAGATGCGCGAAGGTCTCGGCCGCCCCGGCGAACATCGCGCCGCCGGCCGGGTCCGGCGCCAGGAAGTCGACGATCTCGTGCATTTCCGCGACCCAGCGGTAGGCCTTCGGCATCATGTTGGGAAACCCGCCGGCGAAGCGGGCGAGCAGCTCCGGCTCGCTCTCCGCCAGCTCCGCCCGCAGCGCGTCGGCGGCGCCCGCGCGCTCTGCGCCGAGGACGATCGCCGCGGCCACCGCCTTCAGGCCCTTGTTGATGCCGGCATAGGCCATCTTCAGGGCGGACGCCGCCCCGACGCCGCCCGCGCAGGCCCGCATGTCGAGGCCGCATGCGCGCAGGGCCATCAGCGGCGCGAGGTCGTCGCCGCCGACGTAGACCCGCGGCCCCTTCGCGCCGGGTTCGGGCGGGAGCCCGAGGATCGCACCATCGAGGAACGGTGCGCCCGTGCCCGCGATGATCGCGGCGATGCCGTGCACCGTCGCCGGCGACACCGCATTGCAATCGACGTAGACCGGCTTTTTCGGCTGGGCCGCCAGGCTCGGGGCGAGGCGGGCCGCGAGGCCGGCGGCATCGGCCGGCGGCACGATCGACAGGATCAGGTCGGCCGCGGCGATCTCCGCATCGTCGGCGTGGCTCATGCCGGCGGCCCGGGCGCGGTCGCGGGTCCCGGCGCTCCGTCCGGTCAGCGATGTCAGGACGCGGACGCCGTTCTCGGTGAGGCGGCGGGCGACCGCGCTTCCCATGGCGCCCGGGGCGATGACGGCGATGGTCGGCATCGAATCACCTCAAGCCATGGCCCGAACCACAGGGACGATCCGCGGCGGATCCGTATCGAGGTGGCGGGCACCCGATGGTGCCCGCCGTCGTCGTGCTAGCGCAGCGAGCCGCAGAAGCGCTGGATGCGGTTGCACGCTTCCTCCAGCGTCTTGGTCGAGGTGGCGTAGGAGATGCGCAGGTTCGGGCCGAGGCCGAAGGCCGAGCCGTGCACGGCGGCGACGCCCTCCGCCTGCAGCAGCTCGGTCACGAAGTCCTCGTCGGTGGCGATGGTCTTGCCCGACGGGGTCGTGCGCCCGATCGTCTCGGCGCAGGACGGGTAGACGTAGAACGCGCCCTCCGGCGTCGGGCATTGCAGGCCCTTGGTCTGGTTCAGCATCGAGACCACGAGGTCGCGCCGCTCCTGGAACGCCGCCTTGAACTGCGCGAGGTGCGCCTGCGTGCCGTCGAGCGCGGCCACCGCCGCCCATTGCGAGATCGAGCACGCGCCCGAGGTCTGCTGGCCCTGGACGAAGTCCATCGCCTTGATCAGCTTTTCCGGGCCGGCGGCGTAGCCGATGCGCCAGCCCGTCATCGCGTAGGCCTTCGAGACGCCGTTCATGGTCAGCGTGCGCTCGTAGAGGCCGGGCTCGATCTGCGCCGGGGTGACGAATTCGAAGTCGCCGTAGGTCAGGTGCTCGTACATGTCGTCGGTGAGCACCCAGACGTGCGGGTAGCGCATCAGCACGTCGGTGATCTTCTTCAGCTCGGCGTGGCTGTAGGCGGCGCCCGAGGGGTTCGACGGCGAGTTGAGGATGATCCACTTGGTCTTCGGCGTCAGCACCCGCTCCAGCTCCTCGGGCTGGAGCTTGAAGTCGTGCGCCATGTCGGTCTCGGCGAAGACCGGCGTGCCGCCGCAGAGCACCACCATCTCCGGGTAGGACACCCAGTAGGGGCGCGGGATCACGACCTCGTCGCCGGGGTTGAGCGTCGCCAGCAGCGCGTTGTAGATCACGTGCTTGCCGCCGGTGCCGACGATGGTCTGGGAGACCTTGTAGTCGAGCCCGTTCTCCCGCTTGAACTTCTTCACGATCGCTTCGCGCAGCGGCACGATGCCCGACACCGGCGGATACTTGGTCTCGCCCCGGGCGATCGCTTCGATCGCGGCCTGCTTGATGTGCTCGGGCGTGTCGAAGTCGGGCTCGCCGACCGACAGGCTGATCACGTCCATGCCGCCGGCTTTCAGGTCGCGCGCCTTCTGCGTCATCGCGATCGTCGCGGATGGTTTTACGCGCGAGAGGGCGTCGGCGAGAAAGCCCATGGTCGGGTGCTCCGGTTTTCATGCAGGTTTCGCCGTCCCGTGACGGCGGCGGGACCGTAGTCGCGGCTCCTGGGACGAGCAAGGCGCCGGCTCGGGGTTCGCCGGCAAACGTCACGCACAGGGTGCAGGGCTCGTGCTCGACCGCCGCCTCGACGGCGGCTTCCGGCGACACCATCTCCTGGCGATGGCAACGCTCTCCGTCCTCGACCTGTCGTTCGTCGGTTCCGGCTCCAGCCCGGCTCAGGCGCTGCGCGACACCCTCGACCTCGCCCGCCACGTCGACCGCCTCGGCTACGGGCGATACTGGCTCGCCGAGCACCATGCCCTGCCCTCGGTCGCGAGCCCGGCCCCCGACATCATGGTCGGCCAGATCGCGGCCGCGACCCGGACGATCCGGGTCGGCTCGGGCGGGATCATGCTGCCGAACCACGCGCCGCTGATGGTCGCCGAGCGCTTCAAGGTGCTGGAGGCGCTGTTTCCCGGGCGGATCGACCTCGGCCTAGGGCGCGCGCCCGGCACCGACGGCATCACCGCCCAGGCGTTGCGCCGGCGCGAGGCGCCGCGCGGCGGCGACGACTTCCTCGAGCGGCTGCAGGAGCTGATGCTGTGGGAGACCGGCGGCTTCCCCGAGGGCCATCCGTTCAACACCGTGACCGTGATGCCGGCCGGCGTGCCGCTGCCACCGATCTTCCTGCTCGGGTCGTCCGACTACAGCGCGCATCTGTCCGCACGCCTCGGGCTCGGCTTCGCCTTCGCGCAGCACTTCGCCTCATTCGACGCGCGTGGCCCGATGCTCGACTATCGCCGCGGCTTCCAGCCCTCGCGGTGGGGCACCCGGCCCCATGCGATCCTCGCGGTCGCGGCCGTCTGCGCCGAGACCGAGGCGCAGGCCGAGCGTCTGGCGCTCAGCACCCAGCTGGCGACGCTCCGGCGCGAGCGCGGCGAGTACGCTCCGATCCCGACGCTTACCGAGGCCGAAGCCTATCCCTACAGCGATGCCGAGCGCGCCCGCATCGCCCGCGGCCGAGACCGGTTGCATGTCGGCACGCCGGAGACTGTGCGCGCCCTGCTCTCGGGCCTCGCCGAGGCGACGCAGGCCGACGAGATCATGGTGGTCTGCGCCGTTCCCGATCAGGAGGCCCGGCGGCGCTCCTACAGCCTGCTGGCGCAGGCCTGGGAACTCGCCGAGACGGCCGCGGCAGCGTGAATCGCCGGACGACATCCTGACCAGCCTGTCGCCTCGACCGGTCCCGGGCTCCTGACATCGATCCGGGATCGGCGCATCCTGGCGGTCTCGACGCGGCTTCGCGGCGTCGGGCACGCGGATGGCCCGTCGAAGGGCCACCACCCAGGCATCGACGATCTCGGGAGGAGAGAACGATGGGCGATCGACGCGATTTCCTGAAGGCGACGGCCGGTCTCGCGGCCACCGCCATGGCCGCCCCGGTCGCGGCACGGGCCGCGGAGAAGGGGCCGCCCGCGCCGACTGCCTTCGGCATGCCGCGCGACATGATCCTGATCAACCTGCGCCGCGACGGCGGCTACGGCCTCGGCCTGAAGACCCCGGACGGCGTGCTCGACGTCGCCGCCGCCGGGAAGGCGGTCGGCCTGCCGGTGCCGGCCGACATGGACGACCTTCTGCAGAACGGGAAGGGCCCGATGCTGCGCGCGGTGATCGATGCGGTCGAGGCGGCCCCCGACCCGCGGCTGACGATCCCCGAGGACCGGATCGCCTACGCGCCGCTGGTCACCCGGCCGGAAAAGATCATCATGATGGGATTCAACTATCGCAAGCACGCCGAGGAGACGGGAACGCCGCCGCCGAAGGACCCGCCGCTGTTCAACAAGTACAACAACACGCTCAACCATCACGGCGGCACGATCCGGCTGCCGACGCAGGCGGCGCGCGAGTTCGACTACGAGACCGAGCTGGTGATCGTCTTCGGCCGGGAATGCCGCGACGTCTCGGAGGCCGACGCGCTCGACTACATCGCCGGCTACGCCACCGGCAACGACTTCAGCGCCCGCGACCTGCAGACGCTGACCTCGCAGTTCATGCTCGGCAAGACCTCGGACGGGTTCGCTCCGCTCGGGCCCTACCTCGTCACCGCCGACCGCGTGCCCGACCCGAACAATCTGCGCCTGGTGACCAAGGTCAACGGCGCGGTGCGGCAGGACTGGACGACCGCGGACATGATCTTCAACTGCCGCCAGCTGATCAGCTTCGCCTCGAAGGTGATGACCATCAAGCCGGGCGACGTCTTCTACACCGGCACGCCGCAGGGGGTGATCTTCGGCGAGAAGATCCCGCGGGCGGAGCGGCAATGGCTGAAGCCGGGCGACGTCATCGTGTCGAGCCTCGAAGGGCTGGGCGAGCTGCAGTTCAGCCTGGTCTGACCGGCGTTCGGAAATACCTATCCGCCCGCTCTCAACGGTCCACACCGCTTGCGGGAACGACGTGGCTCCGTACCGGCAACCGAGGGATCGCGCGGATCACCGCGCGGTCCTTTCTGTCGTCTAGGGCCGAGGCCGCCGCGTCTCAGCCGCCGAACAACCCGCGCAGGCGGCTGAGGAAGCCGCCGGTCGGGGTCGTCGCGGCGGCGGCGGCGCTCGTCGGCGCGGCCGCGGCCGCCCGCGTCGGCGCCTGAACCAGCCCCAAAGCCGCCGTGTCCGTGCTCTCGCGATCGATCAGGATCAGGCCGCCGGTGTCGCGGGTCTCCGCGTAGGGGTCGAACGGCACCGCGCGGTCGAGCTTGAGCGTGACGTCGGCGATGTCGTTGGCGACGAGCTTCTCCGCCGAGCCGGGCTGCCCGGTCTCGGGGTCGATGCGGTTGCGGATGCGGTCCACCACGGCGTTGGCCGTGACGGTGCCGACCTTGGCGAGCAGCGCCGTGCCGGGGGCGAGCTCGGTCTCGGCGGCCCAGAACAGGCGCACGTCGAGGGTGTCGGAGACCTGCATCGGATGCGAGGCGGCGGCGATGACGCTGCCGCGCGAGGCGTCGACCTCGTCGGCGAGCACCAGGGTGACCGACTGGCCCTCCTGGGCGCTGGCGAGATCGCCGTCCGGGCCGACGATCCGCGCCACCGTGGAGGTGCGCGCCGACGGGGCGATCGCCACCGCGTCGCCCGGCTTCACCGTGCCGGCGGCGATGAGGCCCGAGAACCCGCGGAACTCCGAGTTCGGCCGGTTAACCCACTGCACCGCCATGCGGAACGGCGCGGCCAGCGCCTCCTCGTGCACCGGCACGCTCTCGAGATAGGCC
>NZ_JAKSYA010000121.1:0-379 GCF_022829485.1 Methylobacterium sp. J-059 | reverse complement strand
CGAGACCGGCAGGTTCAGGTACGACACCCCGCCGACGATCAGGATCGCCAGCATCAGGGGCGTGGTCGCGACCGGGGGAAGGATTAAGAGGGCGGGCGGGGTCCGTCCGGGGGCCCGCCAAGCCCACGCCGGCCCCTCCCTCCCCCCTCCGCGGGGGGGGGTGGCCCCTGGGTCGGCAGGGGTCGGGAGAGGGGGGCGACGAAGCCGAGTGAGGCGAAGCCGT
The DNA here is from genome assembly GCF_022829485.1 of Methylobacterium sp. J-059. Lineage (NCBI taxonomy): Bacteria > Pseudomonadati > Pseudomonadota > Alphaproteobacteria > Hyphomicrobiales > Methylobacteriaceae > Methylobacterium > Methylobacterium sp. J-059. Next base: position 156 of record NZ_JAKSYA010000121.1, on the reverse strand, counting down.
CGCGCGCATCGGCTTCGAGGGCGCTCCTTCGTTCGGGTACGGCGCTCCCCTCTCCCCCCCTGCTGCGCAGGGTACCCTCCCCCGCAGAGGGGGGAGGGAGGCGCGTATCCTGGAAACCCGCGCTCACGGCTGCTGCCGCCGGCGGCCGCGCTTCTG
>NZ_JAKSYA010000104.1:0-1154 GCF_022829485.1 Methylobacterium sp. J-059 | reverse complement strand
TCCTAGTGGTTGAGCCCTGACGGTTGAGTCCGTGTGGGGTTTCGGTTTGCGCCCCATCCTGCGAGTCTGGCGGGATGCGCAGTGGCATCTCTTTCACGCTCTCCACCTCGGATCGCCTTCGGCTCGAAGCACTCGTCGCGGATCGAAACACGTCGCAGAAGCACGTCTGGCGCACCCGTATCGTACTGCTGAGCGCCGATGGGCTGGGGACGCATGCGATCATGCGTGAGGCGGGCGTGTCCAAGACGGTGGTCTGGCGCTGGCAGGACCGCTTCGCGCAGGAGGGCGCCGATGGGCTCCTTCGGGACAAAACGCGACCGGCGCGCATCCCGCCGCTGGGGCCGGAGGTGGCGGCGCGCGTGGTGGCTCTGACGCAAGGAGAACCACCCGGCGAGACCACGCATTGGACGGCCGCCGCCATGAGCAAGGCCGCGGCCATCAGTGTCTCGTCGGTGCAGCGGATCTGGTGGGGGCACGGCCTACAGCCGCATCGAGTCCGGCAGTTCAAGCTCTCCACCGACCCGGCCTTCGCCGCCAAACTGCGCGACGTCGTCGGGCTCTACGTCGACCCGCCGGCCCACGCCGTCGTGCTCTCGGTCGACGAGAAGAGCCAGATCCAGGCGCTCGCCCGCACGCAGGCCCCATTGCCGATGAAGCCGGGCCAGCCGACAACGCGCACCCACGATTACAAGCGCCGCGGCACGACGACCCTGTTTGCCGCCCTGGACGTGCTGGAGGGCAAGGTGATCGGCCGCTGCATGCAGCGCCACCGGCATCAGGAGTTCATCCGCTTCCTCAATGCGGTCGAGGCGGCGGTTCCGGTGGGCAAGATCGTCCACGCGATCCTGGACAACTATGCCGTCCACAAGCACCCGAAGGTCCGTGCCTGGCTCGACCGCCACCCGCGCTGGACCTTCCACTTCACCCCGACCTCAGCCTCGTGGCTCAATGCCGTCGAGGGCTTCTTTGCCAAGCTCGCAAAACGCCGGCTCCGACGCGGCGTGTTCGGATCGCTGATCGAGGTACAGGCCGCCATCAAACGCTTCATCGCCGAGAGCAACGGCAATCCGAAGCCGTTCGTCTGGACCGCCGACCCGGATCGCATCATCCAGGCCGCAAAGCGCGGGCACCAAGTGTTAGACTCGTACCACTAG
>NZ_JAKSYA010000103.1:0-19656 GCF_022829485.1 Methylobacterium sp. J-059 | reverse complement strand
ATGGTGATGCCGGGCGACAACGTGACCATGGACGTCACGCTGATCGTGCCGGTGGCCATGGAGGAGAAGCTGCGCTTCGCCATCCGCGAGGGCGGCCGAACCGTCGGCGCCGGCGTCGTCGCCGCCATCAACGCGTAGTCGCTCGAGCGATTCGGCACGGCCGGCGATCTCCGCCGGCCGTGTCTCGTCGCGGAGGCCGCGGGATCGGCTCGCGACCCCGTTGTCACCGCCTGACATCGGCATTCCATCCCTCCCTGCCGACCCCGAGCTTGACAGGGAGCCGTCGGTTTATTTTCCTGCCATCCGCGACGAGCCGCGGAGCCCCAGGAATGAACACCGCCATCGGGTTTCCGTGGCCGACGCGCCGCCTGTGGCTTGCCGCCGCCGCGAGCGCGATCCTGATTTGCCCGGCCCGTGCCGACGCCCTGAGCGACGGACGCTTCCGCGACGAGGTGGCGGCCATCCTGCGGGCGATCCGGCCGGGCGCGGAGATCCGCCGCGACCGTGATCCGGGACAGATCCTGGTCGGCCGCAGCACGATCGCCCTCACCAACCTGTATCCGCGGGTCGCCCCACTCGCCGGCGACGCGCGCCGGCGGATGATCGAGGCGTATCTCTCCACCGCGCTGAAGGACATGGACGCGGCGCCGTCGCCCGGCGAGCCGAGCCTCGCGGCGATCCGGGCGCAGCTGCGCCCGCAGCTCCTGCCGCGCGCGATCCTCGCCCAGGTGCCGGACCTCGCCACGCGGACCTTCTCGGAGACCCTGGTCGTGGCCTACGTCATCGATGGGGCGGACCGGATGCGCTACCTGACCCGGCCGATGCTCGAAGGGTGGGGCGTCGATGCCGCGGCGATCCGAACCGCCATCGAGGTTCCGGCGCTGGCCAACCTCGCCGCGGCCTCGAAGGAGGCCGCGTTCGCCCTCGCGGTCGACGGCGGCATCCCCATCCTCGCCATGACCAATGCCGGCGATGACTACGACGCCGCGCGGTTGATGTTGCCCGGCTATCTGGACGAGATCCGCACGGCGCTGAAAGCCGATGGCATCACGGTCGCGATCCCGACCCGCGACCTGCTGATGGCATGGCCCGCCGACAGCAAGGCCCGCATCGGCCTCGCCGCGGAGGTGCGCGACCGGCTGCGGAAGGGCCCTTACGGCCGCAGCGACGAGCTCTTCCGCTTCGACCGAACGGGACTGCGCCCGCTGACGGCGACGGAGCGGGCCGATCACGGTCGGTGACGCATTTCCGGCGTTCCCGGCTCTTGCATCCCGGCGCCCGATCGGGCATTGGGCGTCGCGATAGGAGTGTAGCTCAACTGGTCAGAGCGCCGGTCTCCAAAACCGGAGGTTGCGGGTTCGAGTCCCTCCACTCCTGCCAGTCTGCATTTCCTGCCGTTCCACGCCACGCTCCTGACGCTCGCGACGCGCCGCGGCTGTCGACAACCCCGACGACTTGCGCTAGAGCGGGCGCACTCCGAGATCGATGTCGGCTGTCGGTTCGGGCTCGTTCGGGCGAGCTTCCGAACCCGTCGTCATTCTCGAAACCCGGTTCCTGACGCCATGGCATCGAACGAAGCGACCAAGAAGGCCGATCCGGCGCGCAGCCCGGTCCGCGGCGCGGCTTCCCAGCCGCCGCAGCGCAACGCTCCGCCGGCCCGGCCCGCGCCGAAGCGCGTCGGCCCGCTGGAGTTCCTCGGGCAGGTGCGCGACGAGGGCCGCAAGGTCACGTGGCCGACCCGCAAGGAGACCACGGTCACCACGATCATGGTCTTCGTGATGGTGGTGGTCGCGAGCCTGTTCTTCACGGTGGTCGATCAGGGCCTTCGCTACCTCGTCGGCCTGATCCTGGGCCTGTAGGCAACACACACCGTCCGCGGGCCCCGGCCCGACGCGAACAGGAGTCGATCAGAACCGTGTCGAAGCGCTGGTACATCGTCCACGCCTACTCGAACTTCGAGAACAAGGTCGCCCAGTCCATCAAGGATCAGGCGGCCCAGCGTGGGCTCATGGACCTCTTCGAGGAGGTGATGGTCCCGACCGAGAAGGTCGTCGAGGTCCGCCGCGGCCGCAAGGTTGACGCGGAGCGGAAGTTCTTCCCCGGCTACGTGCTGGTGAAGTGCGACCTCACCGACGAGGTTTACCATCTGATCAAGAACACCCCGAAGGTCACGGGCTTCCTCGGCGCCGACAAGTCGAAGCCGGTGCCGATCCCGGACGCCGAGGCCGAGCGGATCAAGGGCCAGGTCGCCGAGGGCGTCGACCGTCCGAAGCCGTCGATCTCCTTCGAGATCGGCGAGACCGTCCGCGTCGCCGACGGCCCCTTCGCCTCGTTCAACGGCACCGTCGAGGAAGTCGACGAGAGCCGCTCGCGCCTGAAGGTCGCCGTGTCGATCTTCGGCCGCGCCACCCCGGTGGAACTCGAATACGCCCAGGTCGAGAAGGCCTGACGTAGAGCGGATCGGGAGGAGCGAATAGCGGATCGAGGGCACCGCGCCCTTTCGGATCGGCCGATGCGATGCACCGGCCCGCCCATTCCGTCTTCGCTGCTTCCTGTTCGCGAAAGCCCGCGGAAGGCCCGCCCGGTTCGCCGCCGGGGCCAACGGTCCGCACCGCGACCTGCAACCGCCCGTCCGACCGAGCCTCAGGCAGCCCGGTGGCGCGCAATCATTTGGGAGCAGTCCCATGGCGAAGAAGATCACGGGCTACGTGAAGCTTCAAGTCCCGGCCGGCGCCGCCAACCCGTCGCCGCCGATCGGTCCCGCGCTCGGTCAGCGCGGCCTCAACATCATGGAATTCTGCAAGGCCTTCAACGCGAAGACCGCGCAGATCGAGAAGGGAACCCCGATCCCGGTCGTGATCACGGCCTACCAGGATCGCAGCTTCACCTTCGAGATGAAGCAGCCGCCGGTCACCTTTTTCCTGAAGAAGGCCGCGGGCCTGAAGATCGGCAAGAAGCCGGCCTCCGGCTCCAAGACCCCCGGCAAGGGCCCGACCGTCGGCACGGTCTCCGAGGCGCAGCTTCGCGAGATCGCCGAGAAGAAGATGCCCGACCTGAACTGCGATTCGGTGGATGCCGCCGTCGCGATGATCCGTGGCTCCGCGCGGGCCATGGGCCTCGAAGTCACCGCGTAAGGGGAGGGCACCATGGCACACGAAGGCAAGCGCATCCGCGCCGCCCGCGAGGGCATCGACCCGACCAAGCTCTACGGGATCGCCGAGGCGATCGCGATGGTGAAGGCTAAGGCCAATGCCAAGTTCGACGAGACCGTCGAGGTCTCGATGAACCTCGGCGTCGACCCGCGCCACGCCGACCAGATGGTCCGCGGCGTCTGCAACCTGCCCAACGGCTCCGGCCGGACGGTGCGGGTGGCGGTGTTCGCCCGCGGCGCCAAGGCGGACGACGCCCGGGCGGCCGGTGCCGACATCGTCGGCGCCGAGGACCTGCTCGAGATCGTCCAGGGCGGCAAGATCGAGTTCGATCGTTGCATCGCCACCCCGGACATGATGCCGCTCGTCGGCCGGCTCGGTAAGGTGCTCGGCCCCCGCGGCCTGATGCCGAACCCGAAGGTCGGCACCGTCACCATGGACGTGAAGTCCGCGGTCGCTGGCGCCAAGGGCGGCTCGGTCGAGTTCCGCGTCGAGAAGGCGGGCATCGTCCACGCCGGCATCGGCAAGGTCTCGTTCGACGAGGCCAAGCTCGTCGAGAACATCAAGGCGTTCGCCGACGCGGTGGCCAAGGCCAAGCCCGCCGGCTCCAAGGGCACCTACATCCAGCGCATCGCCGTCACCTCGACGATGGGCCCGGGCGTGAAGGTCGAGCCGGGCTCCGTCCTCGGCGCCTGACCGTCCCGCTACGACGACACGATCGAAGCGCCCGGCCCCTGCGGCCGGGCGTTTTTCGTTGCGCGTCGTGCCGGGTCCCGGACAGCCGAAGCATCAGCCGAGGGTGATCCGGGACCCTGCGCAGACAGCCCCGCGGAGCGGCCCCCGCGCCCGGCGATCACGATGCAGATTGCCGCGGCGAAGGGGGGCGCCAACGGTCGCAGCTGTGCTAAATAGGGCGCCATGCGATGCAACCTCTCCGTTCAGACTCAGCGACGCATCCTGTGCGTCTTCCCCGCCTACACGCCGTCCTTCGGGACCTTCTCCCACGCCTACCCGCTGATGGGCGGCGTGAAGGCGTTCATGCCGCCCCAGGGCCTTCTGCTGATCTCGGCCTACATGCCCGAGACCTGGGAGTGCCGGTTCGTCGATGAGAACATCAAGCGCGCCACCCTTGAGGAGTTCGCCTGGGCCGATGCGGTGTTCGTGTCGGGCATGCACATCCAGGAGCCGCAGATCCACGAGATCGCCAAGCGCGCGCACGCCGCGGGCAAGGTGACGGTGCTCGGCGGCCCCTCGGTCTCCGGCGCACCCGAGAAGTATCCCGACTTCGACTACCTCCACATGGGCGAGATCGGCGACGCCACGGACGCGCTCGTCGCGATCCTCGACCGCGACCTGGCGCGGCCCCCGTCCCAGGTCCGGCTCGAGACCAAGGAGCGGCTGCCGCTCTCGGACTTCCCGGCGCCGGCCTACGAGGCGGCCCCGCTGAAGCGCTACCTGATCGGCTCGCTGCAATTCTCCTCGGGCTGCCCCTACCGCTGCGAGTTCTGCGACATCCCGCAGCTCTACGGGCGCCAGCCGCGGCTGAAGAGCCCCGAGCAGATGTGCGCCGAGCTCGACGCGATCATCAGCCAGCCCGGCCACCCGGCGGTGGTCTACTTCGTCGACGACAACTTCATCGCCAACCGCAAGGCGACGCGGGACATGCTCCCGCACCTCGTCGCGTGGCAGAAGAAGAACGACTACCCGCTCCAGTTCGCCTGCGAGGCGACCCTCAACATGGCCAAGCAGCCCGAGATCCTCGAGCTGATGCGGCAGGCGAACTTCATGACCGTGTTCGTCGGCATCGAGACGCCGGAGGAGGACGCGCTCAAGGGCATCGACAAGACCCACAACGCCGCCGTGCCGATGTACGGCGCGATCGAGACGCTGAACTCCTACGGCCTCGAGGTGACGTCGGGCATCATCCTCGGTCTCGACTCCGACTCGGACGCCTCCGAGCAGTACCTAATCGACTTCATCGACAAGTCGGGCATCCCCGTCCTGACGATCAACATCCTCCAGGCCCTGCCGAAGACGCCGCTCTGGGACCGGCTGCAGCGGGAAGGGCGCCTCGTCCACGACGCGGCGCTCGAGTCGAACGTCCTGTTCAAGCGCCCGCACGACACCGTGGTGTCGAGCTGGCGCCGGGCGATCGCGCACGCCTACGCGCCGGAAAAGATCTTCGAGCGCTTCAAGCACCAGTGCGCGACGACCTACCCGAATCGCATCGTCACCCCGACGAAGGGCAAGCTGACCTTCACCAACCTGCGCCGCGGGCTGATCCTCGGGTTCAACATCATCACCCGGGTGGGCATCTTCTCGGATTACCGCAAGCCGTTCTGGTCGGCGGCCGTCTACGCCCTGAGGCGTGGGCAGATCGAGGCGGTGTTCAACATGGGCTTCGTCGCCCACCACCTGATCCGCTTCACCCGCGAGGCCCTGCGCGGCGAGCACAACGCCTCGTTCTACGCGGCCAAGGCCGCCGAGACCGAGGCGGCGCGGCAGCGCTCATGGTGGGAGAACGCGCGCAAGCGCTTCGTGCCGGAGCGCGAGGCAGCCTAACCGAGCGGGCCGACCCCCGAGACGTTACCGGGCTGTGTCCGAGACGGCGATGCGGTGGCGCCACGGCGGCGCTCCGAGCCCCAACACCGACAGCGTGTTCCATCGGGCGAGGAGCCGATGTGCGAGCATCGGGCCCAGGATGCCGAAGGCCGTCCCCGAGATCAGGTAGACCATGGGGTCGGGCGGAACGTGCAGGCGCGTCATGGCCACGCGCAGGCCGGCCGCGGCCAGCGAGTGCATGACGAAGATCGAGAGCGAGAGCAGGCCGACCGTGGCGAGCGCGCCGCCACCGATACGCTTACTCACCCACACGACGCCGAGAATGCCGAGACAACAGGCAGGTAGCGCCGCCAGCGCCATCGGGCTGAAGCCGGAGACCGTCCAGGCACCCACGACCGCCAGGGCGAAGCCCGTCCAGATGAGCGCGATCCCCGACAGGCTCACCGGCGTCCGCCAAGCCGCCACAGCGTGCCCGGCATAGGCACCTGCGAGATAGAACGGAAGGTTGTGCAGGGTCAGCGCGAGGCTTGGAACCTCCGGGAGCCGAAAGAAGATCACGAATCCCGCCGCCGCGATGGCGGCGAACAGTCTGCGATCGGGAATCATGGCGGCCAGCACGTGGCAGATCAGAAGGGCGTAGAGAAACCAAAGCGGTCCGAGGGGACGGTACGGGAAGGCGAGAAGGTCGGCGGGAGCGACCTGCGTGTTGATGTCCTGCGCCAGCAGGATCATCACGCTGCCCTGGATGAACGTCCAGATCACGTAGGGAAGGCCGATCGTCCAGAGCTTGGCTTGGAGAAACGGCACCCGTCCGCGTCGAAGGCTGCCGGGCAGGTTCAGTCCGGCCAGGAAGAAGAACAGCGGCATGTGGAAGGTGTACAGACCGAAATCCACCCACTGGGTCGCGGATGTGTCAGGCACGATCCCCGCCTTGACGGTTCCCCGGAGGACGTGGCCGAACACGACCAGAATGATCCCGATGCCGCGCGCACGTCGATCCAGTCCTGCCGTTGTACGCGCTGCATGGGACTCGCCTCGAGGTCGGGCTGCGACGGCACACGGCCATGACGACGCCCGAACCTTCAGCGCAATCGGTCGAAATCCGGCAGCCCGGTGGAGAGCTTATCAAGCGTCGGAGAAGGCCGACCATCCGCACCGAATCGCAAATCCAACGCAGAGTCCGTCCGAGAAGCCGCTCGGAGCCATCGACCGGCTCGGGTAGGAGTTCGGCCACCCGAGGACACCGCGCGTTTGCCTAAGTCGGAAAAGTCGCGTCTCGGCCCTTGGCAGGCGGCTTGCTTGGCTCTATACACCGCGCTCCACGCAATTTTCATGTTTGTTCAGGGAGCCCGTCCGCCCGGTCGGGTTCCGTATCGAGACGCCGCCTGGGTGACCGGGCGTCGATGGCCGGCAGGACCTGAGGGGTGAAAACCTCTGAGGGCCGCGTCCGGCCATGTCCTGTCCGAGACTGCAGGTGCCGGTTCGCCGGCTTAATCCCCCAACCTGCACAGACGGGGAAGACCGCATTTTCGAAGCGCCTGACCGATGAGGGACGGCGTGAAGGCATCGGTTTGAACCATCTCAGCCCTTAGGCATCGCACCCCTCGCGGGGGCGGCACCGGGGGACAGGGCCGTGAAGCGTCGTCCAGGACGTTTTCGGCTTCCATGAGGCTGAAGATCCGTCCCGGGCGGCACGTGCAACCGGCGGACCCATTCTCGGGTTCCGCCCAACCGGAGAGAGCCCCAGTGGACAGGACAGCAAAAGCTGATCTCGTCTCGACGCTCAACGGCGTGTTCGCAAAGAGCGCCGTCGTCGTCGTGGCCCACTACAAAGGCCTCACGGTCGCCGAGATGCAGAAGCTGCGTTCGCAGATGAAGCTCGCCGGCGCCACCGTGCAGGTCGCGAAGAACAGCCTCGCCAGCATCGCTCTCGATGGCACGGACGTCGCCTCCATCAAGCCCCTCCTGAAGGGCCCGACCCTGCTCGCCTATTCGAGCGATCCGGTCGCGGCCGCCAAGGTGGCGGTGGATTTCGCCAAGGCCAACGACAAGCTCGTGATCCTCGGCGGCGCCATGGGCGCGACCGCTCTGAACCCGGACGGCGTGAAGGCCCTCGCCTCGCTCCCGTCCCTCGACGAACTGCGCGCCAAGATCGTGGGCCTCGTCCAGGCTCCCGCGACCAAGATCGCCCAGGTCGTCAATGCGCCGGCGGCCAAGCTCGCCCGCGTGTTCGGAGCCTATGCCACCAAGGACGAAGCGGCCTGACGGTCGTTTCCCCTTTCAAACCCATCCCTTCACACCGATATCGTTAGAGGATCATCACCATGGCTGATCTTGCCAAGCTCGTCGACGACCTGTCGTCGCTGACCGTTCTCGAGGCCGCCGACCTCGCCAAGATGCTCGAGGAGAAGTGGGGCGTCTCGGCCGCCGCCGCCGTCGCCGTGGCTGCCGGCCCGGCCGCCGGCCCGGCTGCCGCCGCCGAGGAGCAGACCGAGTTCACAGTCATGCTCACCGCCGCCGGCGACAAGAAGATCGAGGTCATCAAGGAGGTCCGCGCGATCACCGGCCTCGGCCTCAAGGAAGCCAAGGACCTCGTCGAGGGCGCCCCGAAGGCCGTCAAGGAGTCGGTCGCCAAGGACGAGGCCGAGAAGCTCAAGGCGCAGCTCGAGAAGGCCGGCGCCAAGGTCGAGCTCAAGTAAGCCGACGATGGGCCGATCTCCGGCCCGTCACCGCGCGGCCGGTTCCCTCGGGAGCCGGGCGTGACCGCAGCCCGCGGGTGTTCGCACCCGCGGGCTGAGGCCGCTTCGGCGGCCGGCGGACCCTGAGACGGGTCCCGGCTCGGAACGAGCCGATTGAGATCATGAATTCGGGTGGCGCGGTCCGGCGGGACGCGAGCCATGGCCCGGCGCGGGAGTCGGCGAGACTTCCCCGGGCGACCAGGACGCGAAGATGGTGGAGCGAGGTCACATGGCCAATACGCTGGTCGGTCGCAAGCGCATTCGGAAGTTCTTCGGTAAGATCAAGGAAGTCGCCGAGATGCCGAACCTCATCGAGGTTCAGAAGGCGTCCTACGACCAGTTCCTGATGATGGACGAGCCCGAGGGCGGCCGCGGCGACGAGGGCCTGCAGAGCGTGTTCCGGGGCGTGTTCCCGATCTCGGACTTCTCCTCGACGGCGCTCCTCGAATTCGTCCGCTACACGTTCGAGCAGCCGAAATACGACGTCGACGAGTGCCGCCAGCGCGGCATCACCTTCGCGGCCCCGCTGAAGGTGACCCTGCGGCTGATCGTGTTCGACGTCGATCCCGACACGGCGGCCAAGTCGGTCAAGGACATTAAGGAGCAGGACGTCTACATGGGCGACATGCCCCTGATGACGGAGAACGGCACCTTCATCGTCAACGGCACCGAGCGCGTTATCGTCTCGCAGATGCACCGCTCCCCGGGCGTGTTCTTCGACCACGACAAGGGCAAGACCCACTCCTCGGGCAAGCTGCTGTTCGCCGCCCGGATCATCCCGTATCGCGGCTCCTGGCTCGACGTCGAGTTCGACGCCAAGGACATCGTGCACGTCCGCATCGATCGGAAGCGCAAGTTGCCGGTGACGTCGCTGCTCTACGCGCTCGGGCTGTCCGGCGAGGAGATCCTGTCGACCTTCTACAACAAGGTCGTCTACGACCGGGACGGCGCCGACTGGCGCGTGCCGTTCGACGCCGAGCGGCTGAAGGGCTTCAAGGCCTCGGTCGACCTGATCGACGCCGATTCCGGCGAGGTCGTGCTCGAGACCGGCAAGAAGCTCAACGCCCGCAACGCCCGCCAGATCGCCGAGAAAGGGACCAAGTTCCTCAAGGCGACCGACGAGGACCTGGTCGGCCAGTACGTCGCCGAGGACCTCGTCGATGTGAACACCGGCGAGATCTGGGCCGAGGCCGGCGAGGAGATCTCCGAGAAGCTGCTCAAGAGCCTCGAAGAGGTCGGCGTCGCCGAGATCCCGGTGCTCGACATCGACCACGTCAACATCGGCCCCTACATCCGCAACACGCTCGCCGTGGACAAGAACTCCGCCCGCGAAGGCGCGCTGTTCGACATCTACCGCGTCATGCGCCCGGGCGAGCCGCCGACCCTGGAGACGGCCGAGGCCATGTTCCACTCGCTGTTCTTCGACAGCGAGCGCTACGACCTGTCCGCCGTCGGCCGCGTGAAGATGAACATGCGCCTCGACCTCGACGCCGAGGACACCGTCCGCACGCTCCGCAAGGAGGACATGCTGGCGGTCGTCATGGCGCTCGTCGAGCTGCGCGACGGCAAGGGCGAGATCGACGACATCGACCACCTCGGCAACCGCCGGGTGCGCTCGGTCGGCGAGCTGATGGAGAACCAGTACCGCCTCGGCCTGCTCCGCATGGAGCGCGCCATCCGCGAGCGCATGTCCCAGGTCGACATCGACACGGTGATGCCGCAGGACCTGATCAACGCCAAGCCCGCGGCGGCCGCGGTGCGCGAGTTCTTCGGCTCGTCGCAGCTGTCGCAGTTCATGGACCAGACCAACCCGCTCTCCGAGGTGACGCACAAGCGCCGCCTCTCGGCGCTCGGCCCGGGCGGCCTGACCCGCGAGCGCGCCGGCTTCGAGGTGCGCGACGTGCACCCGACCCATTACGGCCGGATCTGCCCGATCGAGACGCCGGAAGGCCCGAACATCGGCCTGATCAACTCGCTCGCGACCTTCGCGCGGGTGAACAAGTACGGCTTCATCGAGACCCCGTTCCGCCGGGTCAAGGACGGCGTCGTCACCAACGAGGTCTCGTACCTCTCCGCGATGGAGGAGGCGAAGTACTACGTCGCCCAGGCCAACGCGCAGATGGACGAGAACAAGAAGCTCACCGAGGAGCTGGTGGTCTGCCGCCGCGCCGGCGACGTGATCGTCGTCGGGCCGGAGCGCGTCGACCTGATGGACGTGTCGCCGAAGCAGCTCGTGTCGGTCGCCGCGGCGCTGATCCCGTTCCTCGAGAACGACGACGCCAACCGCGCGCTGATGGGCTCGAACATGCAGCGGCAGGCGGTGCCGCTGGTGCGCGCCGACGCGCCGTTCGTCGGCACCGGCATGGAGGCCGTGGTCGCCCGCGACTCCGGCGCCGCCATCGCCGCCCGCCGCTCCGGCATCGTCGACCAGGTGGACGCCACCCGCATCGTCATCCGCGCGACGGAGGAGGCCGACGCCACCAAGCCCGGCGTCGACATCTACCGCCTGCAGAAGTTCCAGCGCTCCAACCAGTCGACCTGCATCACGCAGAAGCCGCTGGTTCGCGTCGGAGAGCCGGTGAAGAAGGGCGAGATCATCGCCGACGGCCCGTCCACCGAGTTCGGCGAGCTCGCGCTCGGCCGCAACGTCCTCGTCGCGTTCATGCCGTGGAACGGCTACAACTTCGAGGACTCGATCCTGCTCTCCGAGCGGATCGTGAAGGATGACGTGTTCACCTCGATCCACATCGAGGAGTTCGAGGTGATGGCCCGCGACACCAAGCTGGGCCCGGAGGAGATCACCCGCGACATCCCGAACGTCTCGGAGGAGGCTCTGAAGAACCTCGACGAGGCCGGCATCGTCTACATCGGCGCCGAAGTCCATGCCGGCGACATCCTCGTCGGCAAGATCACGCCGAAGGGCGAGAGCCCGATGACGCCGGAGGAGAAGCTCCTCCGCGCGATCTTCGGCGAGAAGGCGTCCGACGTGCGCGACACCTCGCTCCGGGTCCCCCCGGGCGTGACCGGCACGATCGTCGAGGTCCGGGTGTTCAACCGCCACGGCGTCGACAAGGACGAGCGCGCCCAGGCGATCGAGCGCGAGGAGATCGAGCGCCTCGCCAAGGACCGCGACGACGAGCAGGCGATCCTGGACCGCAACACCTACGCCCGCCTCTCGGGCGTACTGATCGGCCAGGCGCCGATTGCCGGGCCGAAGGGCTTCAAGAAGGAGACCACGCTGACGCGTGAGCTCATCAACGAGTACCCGCGCTCGCAATGGTGGCAGTTCGCCGTCGTCGAGGACCGTCTCATGACCGAGATGGAGGCGATGCAGAAGCAGTACGACGAGTCGAAGAAGCGCCTCGAGCAGCGCTTCCTCGACAAGGTCGAGAAGCTGCAGCGCGGCGACGAGCTGCCCCCCGGCGTGATGAAGATGGTCAAGGTCTTCGTCGCGGTGAAGCGCAAGATCCAGCCGGGCGACAAGATGGCCGGCCGCCACGGCAACAAGGGCGTGGTCTCGCGGATCGTGCCGATCGAGGACATGCCGTTCCTGGAGGACGGGACGCATGCCGACATCGTGCTCAACCCGCTTGGCGTGCCCTCGCGCATGAACGTCGGCCAGATCCTCGAGACGCACCTCGGCTGGGCCGCGGCCGGCCTCGGCCGCAAGGTCGGCAAGGCGGTCGACGCCTACCTGAAGAGCCAGGACATCGGCCCGCTGAAGGAGGAGATGCAGGCGATCTACTCCCCGTCGGAGCTGGAAGGCCTGTCGGACGAGGACATGGCCGAGGCCGCCAACAACGTGCGCCGCGGCGTGCCGATGGCGACCCCGGTGTTCAACGGCGCCAAGGAAGCCGACATCGAGACCATGCTGGAGATGGCCGGGCTCGACCGGTCGGCCCAGTCGACGCTCTACGACGGGCGCACCGGCGAGGCCTTCGACCGCAAGGTGACGATGGGCTACATCTACATGCTGAAGCTCCACCACCTCGTGGACGACAAGATCCACGCCCGCTCGATCGGCCCGTACTCGCTGGTCACCCAGCAGCCGCTCGGCGGAAAGGCGCAGTTCGGCGGGCAGCGCTTCGGCGAGATGGAGGTCTGGGCGCTGGAGGCCTACGGTGCGGCCTACACGCTGCAGGAGATGCTCACGGTGAAGTCGGACGACGTGGCCGGCCGCACCAAGGTCTACGAGGCGATCGTCCGCGGCGACGACACCTTCGAGGCCGGCATCCCGGAGAGCTTCAACGTGCTGGTGAAGGAGATGCGGTCGCTCGGCCTCAACGTCGAGCTGACCTCGTCCAAGAAGGCCGCCAACGACGCCCTGGAGCCGCCGGCCGACGCGGCCGAGTAGCCGAAACAAGACACCTCCCGTGCCGGCGCCAACGCCGGCACGGTTCGAGCGGGGAGGGGCGGAGCCTCCGGACGGGCCGACGGCCAGCGGCGCCTTTGAAGGGCGCGGCGCCGAGTTGATTTCAAGACGTGGACGGCGCCGGCGCAGGGCGCGCGTTCCCGTCAAGCAAGGAGCGGATCATGAACCAAGAGGTCATGAACCTTTTCAACCAGCAGGCTCAGCCCCAGAGCTTCGACCAGATCAAGATCTCGATCTCCAGCCCCGAAAAGATCCTCTCGTGGTCCTACGGCGAGATCAAGAAGCCCGAGACGATCAACTACCGGACCTTCAAGCCGGAGCGTGACGGCCTGTTCTGCGCCCGCATCTTCGGGCCGATCAAGGACTACGAGTGCTTGTGCGGCAAGTACAAGCGCATGAAGTACAAGGGCGTCATCTGCGAGAAGTGCGGCGTCGAGGTCACCCTCGCGCGCGTGCGGCGCGACCGCATGGGCCACATCGAGCTCGCCGCCCCGGTCGCCCACATCTGGTTCCTGAAGTCGCTGCCGAGCCGCATCGGCCTGCTGCTCGACATGCCGCTCAAGGATCTCGAGCGGATCCTCTACTTCGAGTCCTACTGCGTCATCGAGCCGGGCCTCACCCCCCTCAAGGAGCGCCAGCTCCTGTCGGAGGAGGAGTACCTGCGCGCCCAGGAGGAGTACGGCGAGGATTCGTTCACGGCGATGATCGGCGCCGAGGCGATCCGGCGCATCCTGCAGGAGCTCGACCTCGACGGCATCGCCGACTCGCTGCGCGAGGAGATCGCCACCACGACCTCCGAGCTGAAGCCGAAGAAGCTCCTGAAGCGCCTCAAGATCATCGAGGCGTTTCAGATGTCGGGCAACAAGCCCGAGTGGATGATCCTGACCGTCGTCCCCGTGATCCCGCCGGACCTGCGCCCGCTGGTTCCGCTCGACGGCGGCCGCTTCGCCACGTCGGACCTGAACGACCTCTACCGTCGCGTGATCAACCGCAACAACCGCCTCAAGCGTCTGATCGAGCTGCGCGCGCCCGACATCATCATCCGCAACGAGAAGCGGATGCTGCAGGAGGCGGTCGACGCGCTGTTCGACAACGGCCGCCGCGGCCGCGTCATCACCGGCGCCAACAAGCGCCCGCTGAAGTCGCTCGCCGACATGCTCAAGGGCAAGCAGGGCCGCTTCCGCCAGAACCTGCTCGGCAAGCGCGTCGACTATTCGGGCCGCTCGGTCATCGTGGTCGGCCCGGAGCTGAAGCTGCACCAGTGCGGCCTGCCGAAGAAGATGGCGCTCGAGCTGTTCAAGCCGTTCATCTACGCGCGCCTCGACGCCAAGGGCTTCTCGGCCACCGTCAAGCAGGCCAAGAAGCTCGTCGAGAAGGAGAAGCCCGAGGTCTGGGACATCCTCGACGAGGTGATCCGCGAGCACCCGGTGATGCTCAACCGCGCGCCGACGCTCCACCGCCTCGGCATCCAGGCGTTCGAGCCGAAGCTGATCGAGGGCAAGGCGATCCAGCTGCACCCGCTGGTCTGCGCCGCGTTCAACGCCGACTTCGACGGCGACCAGATGGCCGTGCACGTCCCCCTGAGCCTCGAGGCTCAGCTGGAGGCGCGCGTCCTGATGATGTCGACCAACAACATCCTGCACCCGGCCAACGGCCAGCCGATCATCGTGCCCTCGCAGGACATCGTGCTCGGCCTGTACTACCTCTCCATCGTCGGCGAGGGCCTGGTCGGCGCGTTCCAGCCCGACCACAAGACCAACCCGATGCAGGGCGTCTACGGCGACATGGGCGAGCTCGAGCACGCCCTGGCCGCCAAGTCGGTGAAGCTGCACTCGAAGATCAAGTGGCGCTGGAAGGGCATCGGCCCCGACGGCGAGCCGCTGACCAAGACCTACGACACCACGCCCGGCCGGGTGATCCTGTCCGGCGCGCTGCCGCTGCACGCCAAGGTGCCCTTCGACGTCGTCAACAAGCTGATGACCAAGAAGGAGATCTCGTCGATGATCGACACCGTCTACCGCCACTGCGGTCAGAAGGAGTCGGTGATCTTCTGCGACCGCATCATGGCGCTCGGCTTCAACCACGCGTTCAAGGCCGGCATCTCGTTCGGCAAGGACGACATGGTCGTGCCGGAGAACAAGTGGACCATCGTCGACACCACGCGCACGCTGGTGAAGGACTATGAGCAGCAGTACAACGACGGCCTGATCACCCAGGGCGAGAAGTACAACAAGGTCGTCGACGCCTGGGCCAAGTGCTCGGACAAGCTCGCCGCCGAGATGATGCTCCGGATCTCGACCGTCCAGAAGGACGACCAGGGCGCCGACAAGCAGATCAACTCGATCTACATGATGAGCCATTCCGGTGCGCGCGGCTCGCCGGCCCAGATGAAGCAGCTCGCGGCGATGCGCGGCCTGATGGCCAAGCCCTCGGGCGAGATCATCGAGACGCCGATCATCTCGAACTTCAAGGAAGGCCTCGACGTGCTCGAGTACTTCAACTCCACCCACGGCGCCCGCAAGGGCCTCGCGGACACGGCGTTGAAGACCGCCAACTCCGGCTACCTGACCCGCCGCCTCGTCGACGTGGCGCAGGATGCGGTCATCCGCGAGGTCGATTGCGGCACCACCAACGGCATCAAGATGCGCGCCATCATCGATGCCGGCCAGGTCGTCGCGACGCTGGCGATCCGCATCCTCGGCCGCGCCACGGCGGAGGATCTCGTCGCCCAGGACGGCACGGTCATCGTCAAGACCGGCGAGACCATCGAGGAGCGCCACCTGCCCGCCATCCAGGCGGCCGGGATCCAGGAGGTGAAGATCCGCTCGGTGCTGGTCTGCCAGACCCGTCAGGGCGTCTGCGCCACCTGCTACGGGCGCGACCTCGCCCGCGGCACGCCCGTCAACATGGGCGAGGCCGTCGGCGTCATCGCGGCGCAGTCGATCGGCGAGCCGGGCACCCAGCTCACCATGCGCACCTTCCACATCGGCGGCGCGGCGCAGATCGCGGATTCGTCCTTCATCGAGTCGAGCTTCGAGGGCACGATCAAGATCCGCAACCGCGCGATCGCCAAGAACTCGGACGGCGACCTGATCGCCACCGGCCGCAACGTGGCGGTGGTGATCGTCGGCGCCGACGGCACGGAGCGTGCGGTGCACCGCCTCCAATACGGCGCGCGCCTGCGGGTCGACGACGGCGACAAGGTCAAGCGCGGCCAGCGCATCGCCGAGTGGGACCCCTACACCCGCCCGATCATCACCGAGACGGACGGCGTGGTGATGTACGAGGACATGGTCGACGGCCAGTCGATCACCGAGACCACCGACGAGTCGACCGGCATCGCCAAGCGCGTCGTCATCGACTGGCGCGGCTCGGCGCGCACCTCGGACCTCAAGCCGGCGATGGTGGTCGTCGACGCCGAGGGCAAGCCGGTCAAGCTGCCGCGCGGCTCGGACGCCCGCTACTTCCTGCCGGTCGACGCCATCATCGGCTACGACCCGGGCGGCTCGGTGAAGGCCGGCGACATCCTCGCCCGCGTCTCCACCGACTCGGCCAAGACCCGCGACATCACCGGCGGTCTGCCGCGGGTGGCGGAGCTGTTCGAGGCGCGGCGCCCGAAGGACGCGGCGATCATCGCCGAGAAGTCGGGCACCATCGCCTTCGGGCGCGACTACAAGAACAAGCGCCGCCTGTCGCTGACGCCGCACGACGGCTCGGAGACGGTCGAGTACCTGATCCCGAAGGGCAAGCACATCCACCTTCAGGACGGGGACGTGGTCGAGCTCGGCGACTACATCGTCGACGGCAACCCGGCGCCGCACGACATCCTGGCGATCAAGGGCGTGGAGGAGCTGGCCGCCTACCTCGTCAACGAGATCCAGGAGGTCTACCGGCTCCAGGGCGTGTCGATCAACGACAAGCACATCGAGGTCATCGTCCGGCAGATGCTGCAGAAGGTCGAGATCACCGACGGCGGCGACTCGGACATCCTGGCGGGCGACCAGATCGACCGCACGGAGCTGACCGAGGTCAACGAGAAGCTCCTCGCCGAGGGAAAGAAGCCGGTCCAGGGCGTCCCCGTCCTGCTCGGCATCACCAAGGCGTCGCTGCAGACGAAGTCGTTCATCTCGGCGGCCTCGTTCCAGGAGACCACCCGGGTCCTCACGGAAGCCGCGGTCAACGGCAAGATCGACCACCTGGAAGGCCTCAAGGAGAACGTCATCGTCGGCTCCCTCATCCCCGCGGGCACCGGCTCGATGGTGGCCGACATCCGCGCGGTGGCACGCCGCCGCGACAGCATGATCCTCCAGCAGAAGGCGTCCGACAGCGGCGCCCGGCCGCTGGGCGAGCTGCCCTCGGCCGCGGCCGAGTAGGCCGCGAAGCGATTTACGACCTGCGAGAGGGCGGCCCAGCGGGCCGCCCTTTTCGTTTCGGGGGCTGGGCGATGCCGGCCGAAGGTCGGGTCCGCGGCAAGCGGAACCATGACCTTGGCCGTTCGTTCTGAGATCATGGAACACGTCAAGTCCACAATCCTCACGACCGCCGTGCTCGTTACGGGATTGATCACCACCGCGCATGTTCTGCATCCGCGCGATCCGGCCTTCGAAACGCGCCGCGGACACTCCATCGTCGCGTCCGCCGAAGCCGCGACGGCCTGGAGCGATCCGCCGGCGCGCGCGTCGCAGGCGGAGACGGCGGAAGCGACGCTGGCGCGTCCCGCCTCCTTCACCCTCCTGCCCGTCGCGATGACGGCGAGCCTGTCGGGGCTCGAGGATCAGCCGCAGGCGCGTCCGGTGCGGAAGGCCGAGCACGTCCATGCCCGCAGGGTGGCGCAGCCCAATGCGAGCGGCCGGCCGGCCGCGGCACGGATCGAGCAGCAGGCTCCGAGCCCGGTCGCCTCGGCGACGCAGCCGGGCAAGCCGGTGGAGGGCGATCCGATCGGCGACCTGATGAAGGCCCTCGGCCTCAATCGCGACAGCGAGGGCTGACGCACACCCTCACGGCCGGCCCTCGGGCGGCCATGAGGATCTCCGGCGGCTTCGGTCGATCCCGCCCCCCGGTGGATCCATTCGCAACGGCATCGGCCGGTTCCTCGCGCGACCACAGGCAGCGCGGACCTGCGACGGGGTCGTCCGATCCGGCCCGCTCAGCGCTTCTTTCCGAGCTCGGCGGCGATGTCCTTGATCATGCGCCCGGCCTTGCGGTGCGCCGTGGTCAGCTGGTCCTGCGTCACGCCCCAGCGCTTCATCCAGTACTCGACCGCCTTCCGCTCGGAGAGATCGAGCCGGTCCTTGTCGATGAATCCGCGCTTGTCCTTGAGGCCTGCCATGGTCGCTTTCGAGAACAGGGTCGCCGCCGGGATCGTATCCGCCCGGCATGAGCGACGCAGGCCGGCACGGCGCCGGCGCACGATCCGTGGCGGATGGATCGGGACGACCGGTCCGTCGATGGCGATGTTTCGGCGGTGCGGCGGGACCGGTCAAGGGTTTCAGCCTCGACAGGGCATCCCGGACTTCGCCGAAGCCCCGCCCGGGTGTCGGAGCCCGAGGCCTGCGCCTTGCGATGTGCCGAGCGGTGCAAGCGGGCTGCCCGCGCCCCTCGGGCAGCCCTGGCGCCTCTTCGGCTACCAGCCGCCGTAGCCGTGCGGCCGGTCGCAGTGCCAGCGGTCGCCGTACCCGGCGGCACGATAGCCGTAACCTTCCGGATCCGTCGCGTCGGAGCGCACGACCCGCGTCGTCCGGTAAACGACCTCGTCGTCGTACGCGCGGACGACGCGAGCGGGCCGATAGCGCACCACGGGGGGCGCATCTGCGTAGCCGTAGGCGGGCGCCGCGTGCGCCTCCGCGGCAGCGGCACCGAGGAGTGCGCCCGCGGCGAGCCCGCCGATCAGGCCGGCCACGAGGGCACCGCCGCCCCGAGCCTCGGCTGCGGTGGTTCCGAACCCACTCGCCGCGAAGAGCACGGCGGCTGTGACGGCAGCAATCTTCTTCATCGCCCATCTCCTGACACGTCGCGGGACCGGCATCGTGCCGAAGCCCCGGTCTCGGCTGTCGAGGAGAAGATTGGCAAGGTATCGCTGGACCGACGCTGAAGCCCGTCGGCAGCAAGCGTTCAGCTTCCTCGACCGCGGTGGGCGAACGCCGCCCGGCGGCGCCGAAATGCCAGCGGAGAAGATTGCAGGACAGACGACGTCAGCAGGACGCGGCGACGCACCGAACGCGCACGAGATCTATCGATCATCGGCCTTTCAGGAGCGCTTATCAGTCAGCCGTGATGTCCGTGCGAAGAATCAGGGCCCGGGGTTCGGGCGCTTTCGAATGCGGCTCGTGTGAGCGGCGAAGGGCGCCGTCGTCGAAGAGCGCGGCCGCCCACAACCCGTTTTCATGCACCGACGCTTCGACGTACGACATCGAAACGTTGGTGCGGCCAAGAGGACTCGAACCTCCACCCCTTGCAGGACTAGCACCTCAAGCTATGCGTAACCGCTGAAATTGCGCGATCTTTTTGCAAAAGTGCCGATTAGGTGCGGTCTATAAATCAATGGGTTACAGGGCGTTTGCCAAAGGCTTTTCGCCTCGCATACGTTTCTGGCGCGGCCAGTTCGGCGGCTTTAGCATCACCCCCATGCCCGATCCACCACCGGCGAACTGTTCAAGGCGAAGACCGTCGTTGTGGACGGTCCTGGGCACGTCATCTCCAAGAGCGCCGTTTGGATTGACCATAGGTTGCGTGATGCGCCGTCAACCCGACTTCGCTAGGAAGCGGATGGCCACCGAAGGCGTGAGGAGTACGAGAGCAGCGAGCGTCGCAGCAATGACAGAAACGGACGAGTGAT
>NZ_JAKSYA010000100.1:0-26516 GCF_022829485.1 Methylobacterium sp. J-059 | reverse complement strand
GAGGCCCGCCGGTTGGCGCGCCTACCGGGCTTCCCTGGCCCCTGTACGCCGGCTTGACCGCCTCGACCTCTACGCCCTGACGCCGACTACGCCCGAGACCGCCGCGGAGCTGCCCGCCTACCACACTGCCCGCAGCGAGCGTGCCAGTAGCGCAGGCGCCCGGCGAGATGCCAGCCGCCGGGTCCGACAGGTGTTCGCCCGCCCCGGGGCCGTGCTGCCGACCCGTCCGACCTAGACGGCGCCCCTACCCCCATCCGCCTTCCCTGCCTGCCCTCACGAGCCATCTGGAGCCCGACCGATGTCGCACGTCCATTTCCCCGATTTCAGCCAGTCCCTTCGCCCCGTCGTCATCGACGCGGAGCGCATCTCCTTCCACGCGGACCCCATCCTCGCGGCGATCGACCGCCACAGCGAGGCGTGGAGCGTGTTTCAGGTCGCCCCCAACGGCGAGACCGCGATGCGCGCCGAAGACGATGCGGACGCCGCTCTCATGGCGCTGCTCGGCACGCCCTGCGCCACCCGCGCCGGTATGCTCTGCCTCATCCGTCATCTGCGCTGGTTCGCTGCTGAGGAGGCGCCGAACGCTGCCAGTCACGGCGATGCCTGGGCCATCGCGCAGGCCCGTGAGGCTGATCTGTCCCGCTGCCTGGGCGTGGAGCCGGTCCAACGCCTGCCCCTGGCCCTGCCGTCCGGCCGGCTGATCGGGCCGACGATCGACCTCCGCCCGGCGCCGACGCCTGCCCGCCTCGGTCGCGTCATGGAGACGGCCGGCGAACTGATGGCCGCCCTCGTCATCATCGGCGGCGGATGCGTCCTGACGGGCCTCGCGTCCCTCATGTGACAAGCAACAATATCCCGCTAACGCACGACAGCATTGTAGCATTACAGCATCATAGGATTAGACATGCGCAATCCCTTTAAGCGCCAGCCGACCGCCGATCCGATCTCAGCCATGCGCGAGCAACGCGCCGCGCTGGAGGCCAAGGCCTCGACCTTGAACGCGGGCAAGGATCGCCAGCCCGAGCCGGGCGCCCCGCGGACCGCCTCCGCGCCCCCGGCTTCCTCCGCCGTGTCGGTCGCGATCCACGAACATCTGCACGCCTACGCGGGGCGGCTCTATGCCGAGGCCTACAAGATGGACGATGCCGACACGCGCGCCGAGCAAGAGCGCGCCGCGTTCTGGGCCGTTCTTCACACCCCGCTAGCTTCGGATGCCGAACGGCTCGTCTACGCCAAGGCCGTCATCGAGCGAGCCTCCGGGGTCTACGGTCGCGAATGCTACGGCAACACTCGTGCCGCTTGGATGGGGGTTGCTTACCGCAACTTCGCCTTTGGCGAGTACGCGCCGGAGTCCGACATGGAGTTGCCGGCGCTGGCCGCCGCAGGGCCGGTCGCGAGCGATGGACGGGGCGAATACCTCGCCCGCCTGGTGACCGCCTACGCCGAGGACCGCGCCTCGCGGCCGATCGCCATTACGGCGGAGTTCAATTCCATTGAGGATGAGGCATCCCGGCTTGTGCTGCGTCGGTGCCGCGACGTGTGCGTAGAAATCCTGGCCTTGCCGGCCCCGCAAGCCGCAGACGGTCTCGCTCTCGTCGCCCTAGCCGCGGCAATCACTCTAGAGGTGTCTCTGGACGG
This sequence comes from Methylobacterium sp. J-059, assembly GCF_022829485.1. Classification (NCBI taxonomy): domain Bacteria; kingdom Pseudomonadati; phylum Pseudomonadota; class Alphaproteobacteria; order Hyphomicrobiales; family Methylobacteriaceae; genus Methylobacterium; species Methylobacterium sp. J-059. The sequence continues at coordinate 24,878 of NZ_JAKSYA010000100.1, read as the reverse complement.
GGAGGATAACCCCCAGCCCGAAGCCGTTGCCGCCGTCGTCGCGACCCGTGCCCTGCTTGGCGTCACCGGAACGGCGCTGCCGCCGGGGTTCTCAGGCTTCGGAGATGAGCCGGACTGTTCCGAGAGGGATGCGGCGCTTTTCGACAGACCGGGCAGCCTGCCAGCTTGGGCCATCGCCGCCGCGGAAGCCCCGGACGAGGACGAAGACGAGGACGGCGCCGCGCCCCTCGCGTCCTGACCCTGCGCTCTGACGGCAAGTTGTGGACCCGGCTTGCCGCCTCCCGTCATTCCGAACCTGGAGCGCATCGCGTGCCCTCTCTCAAGCTGCCCAATCCCTTCCGCCGGGGCGACGATCGCCCTTCCCTGAAAGAGCGTGCCGCGGCCCTTAAGGAGACCGCCGGCCGTGTGATCGGCCACTCCGTGCCTCAACGGGCCGACGATCCTGCTTTCGCCGCGATCCTTGAACACCGATCCGCCTATGCCGCATGGGAGCCTTACTTAGACGAGATCAATGAAGAGCTAATCGGCTCTGCGGCCTTCAATGCTGCCGAAGCCGCGGGCGAGACATGTCGCGTTCGTGAGGGTGAAGCGTTCGCCGCCTTGATCGCAGCACGGCCGACGACGCTCGCCGGCCTACTCGCAGTAACGAAGTACCTACCGGGCGCGATTGCACGGAACGGCCGAGACCGCCCCGACGATGACGGGGTGATGGCTTTCGCAACCATCTGCGGCGCTCTGCAGGATGCGGCTAGCAAAGGAGCCATCATAGCGGATGCAAGCAGAGCGCGGGCTAGGCTTCAGCTTCCGGCACCCGCCGATCACGATCTCTCGGCTTGCACGCTGCCGCAACTCGCTCGCTTATACGAGGCATCACGTGGGCTGTTCCGTTACCTCGCGAGCGCCACCGATGCTCATTTCTTCTCGACTAGCGACGGACGCGAGTTCACGCCTGCCGGCAAAGTGCTGGACCAAGAATGCAGCCGGGCCGGCATTATCCTCGACGCGATCGTGCAAGAGGTCCGAGAGCGTGCGCCGAAGGATCGAGCCGAAAGGCAAGAGCGCGCTCGCGTTCTGGCCCTCTACGAACTGTCCAATAGCAGCGTGATTGAGGATGCCGACGTGCTCGCCGAACTCGTCGCGGCGACGCGGGAGGATTGAACTATGAGCAACGTCATTACCTTCCGCCCGCGCGCCCCTCAGGCGCAAACCCCTCCGGCCCCGTCGCCGGCCGAGACCCGGCGCATAATCGAGGAAGCGGCACGGACCGCCCTCGACACCGCGGACAGCCTGCTCGCGATCCTCGACCGCATGGACGGGGATGCGGAGACTGAGGACGCTGGCGCGGCGGAGCCGGCTCCGGCCCCCATCGTGGCTGAGCGGGTCGGCGCGCAGGTTGTGTCCCTGCGCGGGCCTGCCGTGGATCTCCGGCCCTCCGCGCCGGAAAGCGTTCTGCAGGACATGCCGGCCGCGCCGACCGTGCTCCCGTTCGCCCCGCTCCCGTGGCGCGGTGCCGGCAACGTCGTGGCGGCGGCTGGCGTGATGCTGCTCGGCATGGTCGGCGGTCGCTGATGCCGACGGACTTCCCCCGCTCGCGCAAGGGCCTCGGCTTCGTCCGCGCCGTCTGGCTGGCGTGCCTCGTTCTGCGGGCGCGCTCCCTCTCGTGGCGGATGGGTCGGGCGAGCCGCCGGCAATCCCGGGTCGGTATCGAGCGCGCGGACGATCGCCTGTTGCGTCTCACGGAACGATGGTTGGACTGTCACTTGGCAATCGCGGATCTGCTCGGGGAGCCGGAGCCGGAGGACGTTGCCAAGGTCCGGCAGACCCTTTCGGGGGACTTGCCGAGCGGTCCCATCATCGAGACGCGCCCGGCTCGCACACCCGGCCTAGATCGCGGCCAGTAGGCGAGATCTAGCGCCAAGCGCGACAGCATGGAAGCATCGTCATGCTACAGCATTGCAGCGCGTCAGCATTGTCGTGCCGTAGCACGGCCCCGCGATCATGCTTCCGAACTGTAGCGCTTTCCTGCTACGGCGAGCCGGAACGCGAGTCGGACATGCGAACGATTACCCTGGTCACTCAAAAAGGCGGCGTCGGCAAAACGACGATCGGCGCATCCCTAGCTGTAGCGGCGAGCGAGGCCGGGGAACGCGTCGTCGCCCTCGACCTCGACCCGCAAGGCTCGCTCTCGGCCTGGGGCGAGGGCCGCACCGCGGATGCGCCGGCTGTTGACCGGCTTGGACCTGATCGGCTCGGCGAGCTGCCTGCAATCCTCGCTGCCCTGAAATCCGAAGGCTTCACGCTCGCGATCCTCGACACGGCGGGCGTGTCCTCGACCGGCGGTAACCTGGCTATGCAAGCGGCCGACCTCGCCTTGGTCCCGGCTCGACCGTCCCGGCTCGACCTTCAAGCCACGATGCCGACGATTGAGACCCTGATGCGCCTAGGGATGCGCGAGCGGTTCGCCTTCGTCCTGAACCAATGCCCGGCCGGGCGATCGACGCGCGCGACGGAAGCCGCGAACGGCCTCGGGATTTTTGGCGTTCTGGCAGAGCCGGTTCTGACGCAGCGGGCCGACCATCAGGACGCGATTGCAGCGGGGCAGGGCGTCACCGAATTTGCGCCCGAGGGGAAGGCGGCCGACGAGATCCGCGGCCTTTGGGCCTGGGCGGATCGCAAGATGAAGGGCGGCAAGGCATGAGCAAGCGACCTTCCCTGATCGGTGGCCTTAGCCTCCCCGGTGCCTCGCCTGCCGCCCCTGTTCCTGACACGGCGGCGGAGGCTGAGCGCTCGCCTGTCAGCAGGAAGCCACGGCCCGACGTGGTGCATACGTCTGTCTACCTCCCGAAGGAGGTCCATCGGCGCCTGCGCGAGATCGCGTTCACCCGCGACGTGAAAGTGCATGATGTCATCATGGAGGGGATCGACGCGGCCTTGCAGCGGCACGGGCATCCGTCTGTCGACGCGTTGAAGCCGGAACGGAAGCGGTAGGCGTAGCGCCGTCGCATGATAGCGCTTTGGCGTTGTCACATGGCAGCGCCGTAGCATTACAGCGTCTCAGCATTATGAGGTTGCGCGGGACTTTGCATTCCGGCATGTTGGGCGAACGCAAGACAAGAGACATTATCTTGCGTCGGAGGAAGATATGGTCACGAGGCTGCTCGCTGCCGCTGCTGCCGTGTTGCTCTCGACTGGATCAGCGATGGCGCTGATGGTCAATCTACCGGGCGCGGTGGCTGGAGGAGTCGAGATCTGTACGGCTACTGGGCACCGATGCATTCAAACGCCCGCCGACGCTGAAACACCCGTTCAAGTCGTGAGCTATCGGGACGGAGAGGGCGAGGCCGTGGTCATGTATCATGGCGAGCGATATGTGGCGCAGACGAACCACGTGAGCGTGATGTTTAAGGGCTGCAACGCCTCGCTTGCCTCGTATGTCCAAAACAAGATGTGCCCCGGCGTGCGGCGATGACCGGTCAGGCCCTCGTCCCATTTTCGATCCCCGAACCCGCCGTGCCGGTTCTACCGCCGGCGCAAGCGGACGACGATGCGCAGATGGTCCGACTCTGGCTGGCGCGGTCCGCGAGCCCGAACACGCGCCGCAACTATGAGCGCGAGGCGCGGCGCTTCCTGGCGCACGTCGGCAAGCCGCTCGGGTCGGTGCGGATCGGCGACCTGCAGGATTACGTCACCGGCCGGGATGGCTCGTCGGCAACCGTCGCCCTCGCGGCCTCGGCGCTCAAAAGCCTGTTCACGTTCGCCCAGGAGGTCGGGTTTCTCCGGTTCAACATCGGCGCTGCCGTGAAGGTGCCGCCGATCAAGAACACGCTGGCAGAGCGCATCATGTCGGAAGCCGACGCGCTGCTGATGATCCGACAGGAACCGGACATGCGGAACCGCGTGCTGCTGACGGTGCTCTATGGCGGCGGCCTGCGGATCTCTGAAGTGTGCGGCCTGCGCTGGCGCGATCTCTCGGCCCGCGACGAGGCCGGGCAGGCGACGATCTTCGGCAAGGGCGGCAAGACGCGCGTCGTGCTGTTGTCGGTCGCGACGTGGAAGGTGTTGGCCACCCTGCGCGGCGAGGCCGGGCCGGACGCCCCCGTGTTCCTGTCACGGAAGGGCGGGGCGCTTGATCCGAGCGCGGTGCATCGCGTGGTGAAGGCGGCTGTAGCTCGGGCCGGGTTGCCGGCCGAGGTCTCGGCGCACTGGCTGCGGCACGCGCACGCCTCGCACAGCCTCGACCGCGGGGCGCCGATCCATCTTGTTCAAGCGACGCTCGGGCACGCCTCAGTGGCCACGACGGGGCGCTACCTCCACGCTCGGCCGTCCGAAAGCTCGGCCCGCTTCTTGGGGGTCTGAGGCAAGCCGACGGATTTCGTCGGGCTGGTCTGCGGCGGCGCCTTCAAGGGGCACTCGGGGAGCGGGTTCCTGTAGGGGCGGCCCTGTTGACAAATGTTGACATCGGGAAGGCCCGCGCGCTCTCAGACCACTTCAGAAAACTTCAGTTGCGCGGGCGCCGATCGGCTGCTTCTGCGGGGCGCCCCTGTTCAGTTTTGTTAAGGTCGGGGGCTGCTCGCGACTGCGCGCCTGTTAGCAAATGTTAGCATCAAGGCGTTGCGCGCCTGTTGGTAAATGTTGGTATCGGCCGCGCCGGATTATGCCTGTCCCTGGCAGTCCCGAAAGTCGCGAAGCGCCCGCAAGTGCTCGCCGGCTTGGTTCGTCTCTGCGTCATGCGCCCTGATCCAAGCGTCGGCCTCGGCGTCGTCGGAGGGATATGCGCGAACGGCGTTCATTAGGCCCGAAAGGCATAGCTGCGCCCGGCCTAGGTGGTGGAGCACGGCTAGCCGCTCGGCCTCGACGCGCGGGATCAGGCCGGCGTCCGCGTAGGGCAGGCGGTCCATTTCGGCTTCAGGCGGGTCGAAGAACTCGACGGCGGCGGGGTCGATCATTGCATCCTGTCCCTCTCGGCAAGGTAGGTCTCGATCATGTCGCTGCCGGCGGCGTGCTTTTCGTCCTCGGTCATGGATTTAAAGGCGGCTTCAGCCGCCACGCGGAGATGTTCAGTCTCAACCCGTACGGCATGCCACGGCGGCTCGATGCCCCGCAGCTCGAACTCTGCGGCTGCGTCGTCTACGCTCTGCGGACGCGGGTGAATGACCCTGGCATACTCCTGCATGCCGGCCACCCAGACCAAGGCCAGATCGGCCTCTGACATGTCCCGATAAAGGCGCCCACGCGTCAGATATCGTTCGGTCTGCTGGAGCTGCGAGCGGGCAATCTCGGCGTCCGCTGATGCCTCTGCGATGGCCTTGCCTTCGTCGTCCATCACACGTCTCCAGGCTTCACAAAGCGGATCTCGACAAGCTGCCGGATCGGGCTGCCGTCGCCATCGCCATCGACAGGTTGGGTCGGCTTCCCCCAGGCGCGATCCATCAAAAACGTCAGCGCCTTTAGCGACACGTTCGCGTCCTCGTGCTCGATGAATTCAGCGGCCTTCAAGATGCACTGTTCCGTGTAACCGCGAGCCATTTCGCGGACCTCTGCAGGCAAGCGCGGTCGGCCGCCGGGATTGCCCGACTGACCAGGCTTGAAGGGCGTCAGGTTGCTACTTTTGTCGGACATTGAAAGACCAGGGGCGGTTATGTCGGGAAGTGTACCACGGGCTATATGGATCGCTCAGAACAGAGATGGGAACAGTGGTGCCGTCATTGCATGATCGCCATGCCGCACGCCTCGCATCGACCGTGAACGTGGCCGTTCGTGCTGTCTTTGGTCCATCGAAATCGGCCGGAGCATTCGGAACACGGGGCGTCGCCGGATTGCGCCGGGTCGGCTGCAATGGCGGCCATCATTGCGGGCGTCGCTCTGGGTGCCGGCTGCGGATCTAGGAACGCGACTTTGAGCCCGGCGGCGAGGCCGTGAAGAGCTGCTGCAGCGGCCTGCTGGCGAAGCTCTCGGGCGTCGTCGCGGACCTCGATCGTGACGGCGGCGGTCATGGCGGCTTGGCGGGCGGCTTGGATGCCGGCCGCAAAGGCGGCCTGTTCGCGGGGCGTCATAAGGCGGCCTCATGGTTGTCGGGTGTAGCTGCGCGGCTCGCGGCCCAAGCTCGATCGCGCTCGGCCTGCAATGTCCGCTCCTCGGCCTCCCAAATGGCTTGCTGCTCCAATTCTTTGAGCAACCGGCGATCGGCGGCGGATGAGCGGCGATGGCGATTTGTTTCGGTCTCGGCCTTCTCGCGTAGTCGATCCGCGACGGTCGGAGGCTTGGGCCGGCGGCGCGGCGTGTTGGTTCTGGCCGGGCGCGCAAATCCAGGGGGCGCCCATGTCCAGGCCACGCCTGCAGGAGAAGTCGGCACGCCTCGCGCCTCCGCTTGCGCCTGGGCGAGGGTCAACCCTGCAGATGCGGCCACCCTCTCGGCGGCGGCTTTGCCGGCAGCGCGTTCGCCCGGCGTTGCGCCTCGCTTCGCTAGGGCAAGGCAGTTGTCGAAGCGTTTCCGAGCCGCCGCGTCCATCATGCGCGCCACCCAGACAGGTCGGTCCAGGCAAGATCTAGTATCGCCTCGCGAACATCGGCGCGGCTCGGATCAGCGGCCCTGATGCGGGTAAGCAGATAATCCAAGGCGTCGGCTCCGCCGGTTGCGGCGACCTCCTGGCCGCGGGTTCGCATGGTGGCGCGGTACGCCTTGGCCGCGGGCGCGTCGGGCTCGTGCATCTCAGTTGCCGTGAGCAAGGCCAGTAGCGACGCCTCGGCGCGAGCGAGCGGGCTGGCAGAGGGCGGGGCAAAGGTCTTGAGGGCGTCGGCACGTCTCGGGGCGGGCATGGGCGTTCCTCTTAGGCGATACGGTGAAGGCTGGCGAAGCTGGCAAGGACGTGCCGGCGATCAGTCGGTGCGAGGTCGGCGAGGTGCTGTAGCGCCGGCTCCAAGGCGGTCGGATCGGTCTCGGCCCGCTGAAGCGCAGTCACGAAGGCGTCGCCGCGCCGACCAAGTGTGAGGCGCGCGATAGCCCTGAGGCTGCGCAGGCGGGCCAAGCGCTCGGCCGGGTCGATACCATTGCGCCAAGGCCCGAACTGATCGGCGGGGGCGATCATCGAGAGGCACCGTTCGGAACGTGCGGCACCTCTAAAGGCGCAGTGCCGCAAGGTGCCGCAGTGCCGCAAGCATCACAGTCTGCGCCACTGCGCCACCTGCGCCACCACCCTATAGGGGTGGCTGGTGGTGGTGGCGCCGCAAATGGCTCACGGGAAGGGGTGTCAATCATTCGCGGGCTCCCCTGCCTCTACGAACGATTTCATTTTGCGGTGTGCGTCCTCGCCGGTGACGACGACGAACATTCCGGTGCTGATCCAGACTTTGAGAAGCCGTTGGACCTTCGCGCGCTGCGCCTTGTCCGTCAGGTCTAGGTGGAGGGCCTGGGCAATCGGCTTGCCGACCCAATTATCGGTCTGGACATTCTCACGCCACGGGCCTCCGGCTCGCACTGCCGCTTGTGCCGCCCGTAGGTCTGCGGTGGTGACGCTGGCAAGGGGGTCGGGCCATTCCCACTCGGAGACGACGCCCATGCTGTCGCCAAAGTCGAGATTGCCGTCCGTGCCGTTCCCAAGATCAACGGATTGCAGGCGATACCAGTTCGCCGCATCTGACGGAGGCGCAAGGTTTCCCTTGCCGCCGTCCACTCGGAAATGAAGGCGCCTTAGCTTCGGATCGACGCCCGCCCGCTCGGCCTCGTCTTTCGACATGGGGTTAAGAACGCGAGCGGCACGCACTGCCGCCAGCAACGCCACGGCGCCGCGACCGTCCTCGACGGTGATTTCTGCGCCGTTGGTTTTGCGGGCGTGGTGAACCAGATCGCCGGCCGTGTCGGTGTCGTTGGCGATCCCCGCCCACTGCTTCGCGACCACATCGATCGCACCATTGTCGTTTTCGCTGACACGGTGCGACGAAACGAACGGATCAATGCTCCATGCGTCGATTTTGTTTTCGAGAATGGTTGCCCTCACCTCGTCAACGACGGGGCGAGCCACGATCACGCCGTTCTTGTTCTGCTCGGCGATGACGATGCTGGTGTCTCGGCCGGAGTCGAGGAACAGCCGATCCCCGATGTCGTCCGGCGTGAGGTCGAAGTACAGGCAGGCCGCCATTACCCGGCGCTGTATCTCTTCGAGCGGATCTTCGCCGTTGAAGTACCAGAACCGGAGACGGCTCGGCGGCTGGATGCCGAGCAGGGATTTGCCCGACACCATGCTCAGCGCTTCAACGATCGCCAGCGAGGATTTGCCGACGCCGCCCGGTGAAACCGTGCACGAAATGAACTTGCGGATCAGGTGCCGGCCGAACACCCACTCACGCTTCGGTAGCGTGCTCGGATCAATCCACTGAAACTGCGTGGCCCGGATCGGCGTGCGCTGCGCACGCGCAGGTTCTCCGACAGTCTCGCCTAGTGGCGGCGCGAACCGATCGTCATCCGGGAAATGGTCGGCAAAAGGATGCCGCTCAGTTGCGTATTCGGGGAGGAGGGTGCCGTTCAATGCCACGCGGGGGTGCCCTCCCTGATCTGATCATTCATGTCCTTCCCGACGCGCGGGAGAACGATATCGACGGCGCGGCCGGCACGGTGCCAGCGGGTTCCAACTTCACGGCACGCCTGGTCGCTGGCGCCCGCATCGCGCTCGCCGAGCAGGCTCAAGGCGTCGATGCCGGGCAACAGGGGGAAGGCGGCGATGCCGGCCGTGGAGCCCAGGGCCCAGACTGGACGCAAGCCGATCTGCCGGGCGGCGAGACAGCTTTCGATGCCCTCACCGATCGTCAGTCCCGTTGTCACCGTGTCCTCGCCGTCGAGCATCACGGCCGCGCCGAGGGCGGTCCCCAGCATCTTGCGGCCGAGCTTCGTGCCATCGGGCGTTAGGGCCGTTCGGTGGACGCCAACGATATCTCCCGTCTGCACGCACCGTAGCGCTGCAACCATGGCCGGCGCGGTTTCCTGGCCCCAAGCGCAGGCAGGGTGAAACCGGATGACATCGCCTGCGACTTCGGAAGGGAGATCCAGGCAGCGCGACCGCAAGTAGGCCTCGACAACGGTGTTCTTCGGGTTGCGGCCGGCATCCCAGATCGCGCGGGCCTGCCTCTGCCTGCGCAGCACGGCGGCGCGCTCGACCGCCTCGGCGCGCTCACGGGCGACGCGGCGGCGTTCGATCTCGGCCGGGTCCGGCTCGCGGGTCTGGCGCCACCGATCGGCGGAGAGGCCGAGGGCATCCGCTACATGATCACGGCAGGTGCGCCAGTCGTCACCCGCGTGCGAGTGAACGACGAACCCGTCAGCCGAACCGTCGCTCAGACGGACCGACAGACTTCGATCTTTCGCGCTGTGGTTCGGCCCAGGCGCGAGCACTTGGCTCCCGTGAACCTGCCCTCTCAAAGCTCGTGCAATTTCGGCGAGGCTGACTGTCACTGGCAGTGATCCTCCTGTTCGAGGCGGTCACAGATCCCCGCCAACCAATCGGCCTGACCAATCGTCAAGTCGTGACGCCACGACGAGATGTTGGTGATGAAGTCGCGCTCCCGAGGCGACAGCCGGCCGCGATCAGCGTTCCGGCAGTGCAGCGCCATGCGGCGGAGGGCGTCGTTCTGCTTCGGGGTGAAGACCGAGGCTTTGCGCCGGCTTGGGCGGTATTCGGGCGCCGGTCGCTTCGATGCGGAGCGCCACTGCGCGGCGTCCCACTTGGGGGCGGAGCACGAACCAACGTGTACATTGTCAACGTTGGTAGGGCCGGTCGGGATGGCTCGCGCCAAGTCGTGATAGTCGAGCCCGACCGCACCGAGCGTGCGGCCAATGGCACGGCAGGCCCCAAGGGCCTCGCCGTCTACCGGACTGCCGAGGGCCGGCACGATGCGCCGGACTTTCTCAGGGATCGCGGGTGCGCCGGTCATGCCGCGCCTCCCGTTGCCGGTGCCGAAAACAGCGTCTCGCAGCGGTCAAGGAACCCCGCCGCGGATGCCTCTAAGAGACGTTCAAGCTCTGGGCCTTCCGTGATCCCGAAGGCAGCACACGACTCGGTGACGGCCTGTTGCGCCCCTTCAAGAGCGCGCATGATCCCGAAGTTGATTTCGGCATCAGTGAACTCGCCCCCTCCGAGGTGAGTGAACAGCGCCTCGGCAAGGTCGGCGCTGGATTTGGCGGCATGGTCGGCGCCAATCTCTAGGATCTCGGCTTCGTGCCTGACTGTCGCGAGACGGGCGCTCGTCTCGTCCAAAATGCGGATGAGGGTTTCGGCGCTCATGCTCGGCTTCCCCAAGTTTCGGGGACCGAAAAGGCCAACGATGCGACGGCTGAGGATGCTGCGGCCGATAGCCCAAAGCGGCGGGCGACGGCTTTTGCTTGAATTTCCGGGGTGGATGGGGCAGATAACTCAATGTCAGCCTGCGAAGCGACATTTTGAGAGCCCGCCGTTGCCACCCGCGACGCGCGGGTTCTTCCGTTCATGGGTCTAGTTTTCCTGCTGATGATGCGCCGTCCGATGTGGTCGGCGCGGTAATTCAGCGGGCGCCTGCCCGCCGAAATGGCGGTTTCAGGCGGCTTGCAGCCTGCGAAGCTCGGCGGTGCTGTTGACGCGCGGGCTGATCTTCGCCGCGGCCCAGGTGTCGAGACCGTCCACCGGATAGGTCGGGATACGGCCGATGTACTCCATCGGAGGACTGCCACCGATGCACGCCAGCTTCGCGAGCGTCGTCGGTCCGTAGGACAGATCCCACTTCTCGCGGAGATATTTGCTAGCGTCCGTGCGGCGCAGGCGACGGTTACGCCGAGGGGCTTCTTCGGTGTGAGACATCGGAGCCTCGCATTCTTGCCAAGCGGGAATGCCCGGCTGATGCGAGGAAGGTCGGGTATGTCAGACCCCCGGTAAATAGCATTCAATTTCCCCCGATATTATAATTTCGGGGATTGCTCCCAGGGGTTTTGGGGGAATTCTAGGGGGCGCGCTTCGCCTCTTTCTTCCGCTGATTGTAAATCGCGCGGATGCTGTTCCCTATCGTCTGGGGTTGGCACTTGGGGGCGCCCGGGTGCGTTACCCTAACCCACTCAGACAAGCGTTCTGAAAATCGGCCGATGCCGGTTTCAAATTCTCCCGCGTCGAAACGGCGATGCGCTTCGGGCTCCCAAAGGTTTCTCGCCGTTGGATGTCCGGCTAGGCCAGTTCTGTAAATGGCCGCCGGGGCGGGTTCGGCGGTGTTGCCGCTATCGGCTTGAACGTCGGCCTGCGGGGCGTCTTTTGCCTGTGCCGCAAGGCGCTCGGCGTCTCTTTTGTAAGCGGGCGAAACCCACGAGAACAATTCGTGCGTGTTTATTTCTATATGATTGTAATGCAGTTCGGCGTTTTCATATTTGACCATTATCCAGTTCTTCGGCGAAATCTGGATGAAGTTCGCCCCGCCGCAATCGCCCATCGCGATCAAAGCGCCATCGCAGAGGGCGTCCAGCAAGAGCGCCTTAGCTCGCTCGGTTTCTATGCGGAGATAACCCGCCACGAGCCCTACGGCGATGCGTTCATTGACATACGACGGCGGCGGCGGCCCTTCGACGGCCACCTTTGGGTTCTGGTCGCTCATAGTCCCTCCGCATTGGGACACCCGCAAATAAGCGACGCGGCGGCCCGGTGCGGACCGGGTTTTCAGCGGCCAAACCTAGCCGCGTCAAAAGCACACTAGCACAAATCGAGCGCGGTCAAAGCTGTAGAGGCGCGGTCTAACCTGTCTCTGTTGGGCGCGTGCAAGCGAATGTCACGACACGAGTATGCCCCGGTAAATCCGATCCATCTAAAGTATATCCCGAACTAACCACAGATTTGGCCGATAGAATGTTGGCCTTTAGAGGTAACACCTTGCCGGTTTGCATGTTATATCTACAGCGAGACAAGCAACCGGAGCCCGACCTGTGCGAAAGCTTCCCCGTCACCTGACTTTGCGGATCGACCGCGAAACCGCCGAGGCGTTCCACGCCCGGATGGCTGACGAGGGCCGAACCGTGAGTGCGTACCTGCGCGATCTGGTGCGGGCTGCTGTCCAGGCTGCACCGCCTAGCGGGGGCGCCTCCGCCTCGACCGTGCGCGAGGCGGCCTAACCATGCTGGCGCGCAAGCCTCTCCCTAGCCTCGTCCGCGAACTTGACGCCACGCGCATCAATGCGGTGCTGAACCATCCGGCAGTGCGCCCGCACGTCACCCTGCCGGGACAGGATGATTTGGACCTGTCGGATTTCGTCGCCGACCCGGCCAACGTGCTGCTCATGACCGAAGACGGGTCGGGCGGGATCGCCTTTCACCAGCATGAGCCGGGCATCTTCGAGTGCCACACGAGCTTTTTGCCGGAGGCGCGGGGACGTGTAGCGCTCGCCGCCGTCCGCTCCATGATCATGCATATGTTCGTGGCGACGGACTGCATGGAACTCCTCACCCGCTGCCCGGCTGGGAATAGGCCTGCGGAGGCGCTTGCGCGGGCCGTGGGCGGCGTTCTCGACTTTGAGCGGCCTGCGGCGTGGCCGACGCCTCGCGGCCCTGTGGCGGTCAAGCATTTCGCCCTGCGCTACCACGATTGGGTCAAGACGGCCGACGAACTCCCCGAAATCGGCGCGTGGTTCCATGACCGCCTCGAAGCCGAGAATGCCCGCCTTGGCGTCCCCGACGAAATCCACGAGGACGATCCGGCGCATGACAGGCACGTCGGCGCGGCGGTTGCGATGTTCCTTTGCAATCAGCCGGGCAAGGCCGTGCATTTGTATAATCGGTGGGCCCGATTTTCAGGCTACGGCCTAATCAACGTTGCGAGCGTCGATCCGCTCATCATCGATATTGGCTCGCATGTGCTGCGGGTCCATCCCGGAAATTTCGAGGTAATCCCATGCCCGCCGGAGCAATGATCGGGGGCGGCGCCATTTCTGCCGGCGCCGGTCTTATCGGTTCGTCACAGGCCGCATCCGCACAGAAGAAAGCCGCTCAGATCGCTTCGGCGACGCAGTTGCAGATGTACGACCAGACCCGCAAGGATCTGGCGCCATACCGCGACCTCGGCACCTACGCGAGCGGTCAGCTACAGAACCGGCTCACGGACCTGACTTCGCCGATCGTGATGGATCAGGCTGCCGTCGAGCAGACGCCCGGCTATAAGTTCAACCTGAGCCAAGGCCTCAAGGCCGCTCAGAACAGTGCCGCGGCTCGTGGCCTGGGTCTTTCGGGCGCGGCGATCAAGGGCGCGACCAATTTCGCGACCGGCCTCGCTGACAGCACGTTTCAAAATCAATTTAATAATGCAGTCACCAATCAAAGTAATGCATTTAATCGTTTGATGAGCACAACCGCGCTCGGCAGTTCTGCCGCGGCGCAACAGGCATCGGCGAACCAATCGACCGGCCAGAACCTTGCTTCGACCGCAATCGGGGCGGGAAGTGCGCAGGCTGCGGCGGCGATGTCGGGTGCGAACGCGGTTGGGACGGGCGTCAACACGGCGGCGCAGAGCTTTGCCCTCGCGCCGATCTACAACAAGCTCTTAGACCAGGCCGGCGGCAGCGGGGGCAGTAGCTCGTCGCCGTACTGGTCCGGGTGGTCCTTCATGCCGAAGAATTACGGAGGCTAGCCCATGCCTGAGAGAAGCGCCGCCGGCATCAGCGGCTTCGATACCTCGATGTATGCGACGAAGCCGCCCGAAACCCCGAACATGCTGACGCAGCTTTCGGGGCTCGCCAGTGTCCAAAATGCGATGACGCAAGGCCAACTCGGGCAGACCGAATTGACTTCGCGTCGTCTCAGTCTCCTGCACAATGAATTGTCGAGCCTCTACACGCACGACAACCCGACGATGGCTGACGTGAACGCCGTTGGCGACCGCCTCGTTGCGAACGGCTTCCCGCAGGAGCTTGTTGCGCGCGAAGTCCAGGCCATGCAGGCGGCCGGCGGATCTCCGCAGGCGATCAAGGCCACGGCGGCGCGGCACATCTCGGCCGCGCTTGATGCCGGCCAGCGGTTCCAGGCCGGCACCGGCACGATGCAGACGCGCGACGTGGGCGGCCAGCTTCAGACGGTTGTCGAGAACCCGATGCGCGGCACCGTGGAGCCTGCGAGGGGCGGCGCGGCTGCGATGGACAAGGGCATGACGCCAGGCGATGCCAACACGATCCAGCCGATGGTCGATAGCAGCGGGCGTGTGGTCAACCGAACCAAGCAACAGAACGTGGACATCGTGACGGGCCGCGCTGGGCTCAACAACGCCTTCAAGGGGCGCGGGGCACAGGCGGCGCCGGCCGCTGCCCCGGGCGGTGGCGTCGAGGCTCCGGGGCCGAATTTCGAGCCGGGCTTGAAGGCTTTGAACGAGGACAAGCAGGGGTCCACGACGAAGCTCGACGCCGTTCGCCCCCTGACGCAGGCAATCCCGCTAATTCAGGGGCTCACGAACTCGGCAGCGGGCCCGGGATCGCAGGCCTTCAGCCAGATTAAATCCCGGCTCATCACGCTCGGGATCGTCCCGGCCAATGCGACGGACGTTGTGGCCCGGCAGGAGGTCCAGAAATACCTAAACGCCTATGTCGCGAAGTCCGGCATCGCCCAACGGTCCGACATGGGAACGACAGTTGCGCAGTCGTCCAGCCCGAACCTCGACGTGTCGTTGCCGGCTACTCTGGAACTGGCCCGGAATGCTGTGGCCGCAGACCGTCTAGAGGCGTCTCGCCCGCTTTCCTTCAAGGGCAAGCCCGATGACTACATCGACCATAAGGCGCGCTACGGTCAGCAGCAGGATATTCGCGCCTACGGTATCGATATGATGAAGCCGGCTGATCGGAACGCGCTTCTCAAGGACATGCTCGCGAAGAAAGACACGCCTGAGGGCAAGCGTTTCTTTGACAGCCTGAACAACGCGCATGGCGCGATTTACTCGGCCGGGGGGCAGAACTGATGAGCGGCCGGGATCTCAACGCCTACGACAACCTATTCCAGGCGGCCGGCGAGGAGTACGGGATCGACCCCGCGCTTCTCAAGGCACACAGCTACGTCGAAAGCGGCATCAACGTCGGCACGCGCGCGAGCAACCAGGGCGCGGTCGGCATCATGCAGATGCTGCCCGACACGGCGCGCGGGCTTGGCGTCAAAGATCCCTACGATCCCGAGCAGGCCATCCGCGGCGCGGCGAAATACATCGCTGAGGGGTTCGACAAGACCGGCAACGCGCAAGATGCCGTTCGCTACTATCACGGCGGCCCGGACCGGCGTATCTGGGGGCCGAAGACGAATGCCTACGTCGATAAGGTCGCCGCGGCCTATGATCGGTTCTCGCGCGAGGGCATGAGCCCGAAGCAGGCCGCCGCCGTCGCGACTGCCGCGGAGCCCGCAGGCGGCGCCTCGCCGGTCCTGCTTGCCAGCATGTCGCCTGAGGATCTGGTCGGCCTGTACGGGGCCGCTGAGGACAAGCCTGCAACCTCTGGGGGCGGCACTGAGCCGGCTTCCGGCGCGCTCGCGATCCGCGTGAAGCCGAACAACGTGAAGGCGGCGGGACTGTCGCCCGAGGACTTGGTGAAACACTACGGCAGCGAGGAGGAGGCGCCGGCCGCTCCGATGCGCGAGGCCGGCGGCATGATGAACGCTGCAGCTCGCGGAGCGGTCGAAGGCGTTCCGATCATCGGCCCTGGGATGCTCGGCGCGATTGATCGCGGCGATGCCTATCTGCGGTCCGTGACCGGCGGCCGATCCTATGAGGACGAGGTGCGAGACGCGCGGGCCTATGGCCGGGCGACGGACGAAGCCCACCCCTATGCCAAGCTCGGGGGTGAAATCGCGGGCGGCGCCGCGGCAATGATCCCCCTGGCAATGACCGGGGCCGGCGCCGTCGCGCTGGGTGTACGCGGTGCGCAGGGGGCAGAAACGGCCCTAGCTGCGGCAAGGCTGGCACGGGCGAGGTCTCAGACCGCCGAGACTGCCGCGGCCCTGCGGGCTGCCCAGACGACAAATCTGCTGACTCGGACCGCGGCGGGCGGCCTCTCCGGCTTTGCCCTCGGGGGCGCGGACACGGCCGCGCGCGATTTCTCGAATGTGGAGACGGACAAGGGGTTCTTGGAAAGCGTCCCGAACCGTCTCGCGGCTATCACCGGGGAGCGAGTGCTGCACGGGGCGGCGATTGGGGGAGCCGTGGGCGGTCTCGCTCCCGCTGCAGGGCACCTCATCGGGCAGGCGCTTGGCCCGGTCACGAACAAGCTGGCGACCGCCGTCGCGGACCGTTTCAGCCCTGCGGCGCGGGCAAGCAACAAGCTGCTGGAAATGACGAGCGAGGCCGGGCAGACGATCCCTGAGCTTCGCGCCGAACTGGCCCGCAATCCGAACCTCGCGCTAGCCGATCTGAACCCGTCCCTGCAATCGTCCATCGCCAGCCTAGCGCAGGGCGGCGGTGCGGAGGCGGCTGCAGCTCGCCGGTTCGCAGCTGCCCGTCGCGGTGCTGGTGGTGACGCGCTCCGGTCCGACTTCGACGCGGCGATCGGCGCCGCCCCCGATCCGGTGGCGCTGCGTGATAGCCTGGTGGCGACCGCGAAGCGGAACGCTGATGCGGGCTTCGGCAAGGCGCTGGCTGATGCCAAGCCGGTCAACCTCGAAGGCCTGTCGCCGGAGACATTGAAGGAGATTGAGGACGCCCACGCCTCCGTTATGGGTCGGCTCCCGGAAGGCGCTCCCCGTCGCGGTGCTCCGGTCGGCGATCGGTCCGCGGATCTGGCGGAAGCTGTCCGCAGCGCGGAGGCCGCGAAGCGCCCGGCAACGGAAGCCGCCGGGGGCAACGCTCCGTCGATCGGCTCGTCGGTGTTCACGCCTTCGGGCCGTGAAGTCGGCGTGCGCTACCGTGTCGTTGAAGCCGACGCGCCGACTGCCTCGCACACGGGCGACCTTCAGCCGAACCCGGCCTATCCGAGCGAGCTACAGCCGCGCGACCGCGGCCGGGCCGCAAGCGAGACGCAGGTTAACCGCATCGCGACGGAGCTTCAGCCTGCGCGCCTCGGGGCCTCGACCTCGGCCATGGAAGGCGCCCCGATCATCGGGCCTGACGGCCTCGTGGAGAGCGGCAACGGCCGGGTGCTGGCGATCCGCAAGGCGTATGCGGCGGGAGGCGACAAGAGCGCCGAATATCGGCAATTCCTGGCTGACCAGGGGCACGACGTTTCGGGGTTCAAGCGGCCGATGCTGGTTCGCGAGCGCACGAGCGATCTGTCTCCGGCCGACCGGGTGCGGTTCGCACAGGAAGCCAACGCCTCGGCGGGCCTCGCCTCCTCTGCCTCCGAGCGCGCCGCGACCGATGCGGGGCGGATCTCGCCGAACGTGCTGGCACAGTACCAGGGCGGTGACGTTGCGAGCGCCGCCAATCGGCCGTTCGTCCGCGACTTCCTCCGCACCGTCGCGGACAAGGGCGAGGAGGGGGCCTTTGCGACGCGCGACGGCTCCCTGTCGATGGAAGGCGCCCAGCGGGTTCGGAACGCCATGCTGCATGCCGGCTACGGCGACACGGGGATCGTCTCGGCGCTGGCTGAGAGCGGCGACGAAGGCCTGCGGGCTTTCGGCAACGTCCTGAGCGGTGCGTCAGGGAAGATGGCGCAGCTTCGGCAGGGCGTGGTTTCCGGTGCGGTCGATAGCGGAGCCGACCTGACGCCGCACGTCCTCGAAGCGGCGCGGTTCGTCCAGACCGCCCGCAACCGCGGGATGCCCCTGTCTATGGCTGCGGCGCAACAGGACGCCTTCAGCCAGCTTTCACCGGAGGCAATGGCGATCCTGAAACAGGGCTACGGCGACGATCTGTCGGGGCGCCTGGCTGGGGCGCATCTCTCGTCCTACCTCTCGCGGGCCGCGGACGAAGCGGCGCAACAGACCACGGGGGCCCGGCTGTTCGGTGAGCCTCTGTCTGCGCGGGACATCCTGAGCCGGGGGCGTGACACGTCTAGCGGCGCACATCCTGCCGACGCGCCAGCCGTTGGGGTTGCCCCGGCCGCCCCTGCCCCGGCGCCTGCCACTCAGGGCAAGGCGTCCGTCCTCGACGCGGCGCCCAAGGGGCTGACCTCGCTCAGTGCGGATGAAGCCCACCTTGTCCAGCAGGAACTCCGTAAGCGTTCGGGGGAGCTGAAAAAGAGCCTCGTCGGCTCAGACCGTCTCGCGGCGGGGCAGACCTCCGACATCCGCGATCGGCTGGTGAGCCGGATCGATGCAGCAACCGGCGGGAAATTCCGCCCCGCTCAGGCTCAGTTCGCCGACGACATGAGCGTGCGCGAGGCGTTCGACTCCGGGATGAGCGGCTTGGATCGGGTCCGCTCGGGCGTGAAGGGCTTGGAAGACCGCCCCGAAGCCCTGCGGCGCGACTTTGCGGCGATGCGGCCGGAGGAGCGCGAGGCGTATCGCCAGGGCATGCGGACCCAGATCGCAACGGCGATGGATGCGGCACGCAATCCCGCGCGAGCCGGCGAAGCCGTGACCGATCCCGGGTTCAACCGTCAGAAACTCGCGATCATCTTCGGGGATGCCGAGGCTGGGCGTCTGCTCCGAGCGGTTGAGGATAGCCGGCGGATGGCGAGCACGAACAACCTGATTGATAGCGGGTCGAAGACGGGACAGGTGCTACTGGGCGCCAAGGCGATCGGGATGACGGGGCAGGCCGAAGCATCGTCGGGGCTCGACAATGCGATCACGGTTGCCGCGATGCTGTCGGGTCGGCCGGAGATTGCCGCAGGGCGCCTTGCTCTCTCGGGGGCCAAAGCGGGCATCAGCAAGAGCCGGTTCGCCGCGGATGCTGGGCGCAACAAGCTCTTGGGCGAGGCCGGTCTAGCGGCTGGGCCTGCGGGCGATGCGGTGTTGAACAAGCTGCAGGCGTTCTTGGACGAACGCGCCTTGCGGCGTCTCGCTCCTGGCGCATCCGCGGCGCGGGCTCCGGTAAACGCGCTGATGCGGTCGTCTACGATGGTCCAGGACCGGCCTCAGAGGTGATCGAAATGGCCTTTGGCATTCAGCCACATCCATGTGCCGAGAATGACCGCTGAAAAAATAGCTCCTGTGCCGAAGCCGGTGCCAAATTGTTCTCCAAAGGCGGTCCCGAACCAATGGATCAGCGCGACGAAGCCGGCCATCGCCGCGCAACAGAGGACGACATAGAGAACTCGTGCCACGTTGCTGCACCGCTTGTCCGCCGAGCTTCAACATGGGCTAGGCTCCCTCTGTCGGCAATGTCACCCGCGGCGATTGGCAGGGCTGGGGCGACCTTCGACCTTGCCCCCTCGAATGCCCTTTTGCAGTCTCCGATCCTCTGTTTTCACAGAGAGGGGAACATGAGTATTCGTGCCGGTCACGGATTTACGCCCTCCCCCTAGTTGGCGCGGTGCGGCACCGCGCTCCCCCTGACGCCCTAAGTTTTTCTTAGCCCGTCCGTCGATGGGGTGGTGATCCGCCACCCCCTTCTCGCCAAGGGGGTCGCGAAACGTTACCCCCTTCCGCGCCAGCCGCAGCCAGGCCGTCCACTCCCGCGACACGACGCAGACCACGTTCGTGTCGTTGCGGAACCGGGACTGCCGCCGTTCCTCGACCGTGACCAGGGCGAGCATCTTGGCCTGCCGGATCGCATTGCGGACGGTCGCACGGCTGACGCCTGCCAGCGCCGCAATGTGGTCCAGGGCTAGGCGACAGTCGCCCCGCTTCGCGACCTCGACCGCGACCACGGCGAGCGCCGCTTGCTCGGCGAGCGTGAACCGGGCCGCGATACCCGGCGGGAGCCTGCCAGAGGCCGCCCAGCGGCGGCGACGGGCCATTGACGCATCCGTGCGCGGGCGAGAGCCGGCACGGCTCCTGAGGGCTCCGAAAGGCTTTGGGGCGTGTGTTCCGGCTTCGGCCTGCCGCGCCTCGATCAGCCCCGACAGTGCCTCAGCCTCGGCCTCGGAGACGTGCCCCTCGCCGAACGCCTTCCACAGCGCAGACGCGACGGCCGGCAACGCGTCACGCGGGGCCGCCTCCGCCTGTCGGCGGATCTCGTAGGCATAGTCCATCGTTCACGGTCCCTCACGGGCCGCGGTCCAGGGTCCAGGCAAAGCCTTCCCATTGACGGAAACACGTTCCGTCTTGACTCCCACCGGGAGCATGTGGCTTGTGAAGGGAAGCGACTCGCCTTTCACAGGCACTCGGGTTTCGACGGCGCCACCCTTGCAGGGGTCGGCGCCGTTGGCTTTTCAGGGGTCTATCTCGCGGCTTCGATCTCCTGATGCCGGCTCACGACTCGCCACGGGGCGCGCCATAGCCGGACATGGCATGTCGGCCGGCAGGCACGGTTAAGTCAACGTTGGGGGCAGAGATGCGTGGAGCGATTGCAGCGGTAGCGATGACCCTCAGTCTGGCCTGCCCCGCCTACAGTCAGACAGCGCCCCAGGAGGTAATCGATGCCGCCGCCGATGCCCATGCCGCATTCCAGCGGAAGGGAGGGCTCGCTGGCGTCAAGATGGGCATAACCGAATGCTGGGAGAATGCTGCAAAGCAAGCGTCGTTCAAAGCGGCGGTGTATTGCTCAGCGTACAACTTCACTGCCGCTAACTTCGACGCAGGCGTTATGTCCGTCCTCAAGGTCAGGCCAACTGTAATCATGGCGGACGCCAATCGCCGATCCAAGGCCGCCTTGTTACGCGCGGGCGTTCCTGCCGCACGCGTCCCTGCTTTAATGGACGATATCCGAGAGCGTGTAATCGCTGCGACCAACACTCGGTTTTAAGGACGGGCGACGGCGCTGTGAGCGACGACCCCTTCCACGAGGCCGTCGAAGCTCTCCGCGCGCTCGGCATGTACGTCGAGCCAACTGGCGACGACCTGAGCCTGTGGCTCGTGAATGGCGAAGAGATGACCGACACGGGCTTGATGAAGCTGGCCGCGCTAATGGGCCTCATACCCGGCTCGGCGACGATCCAGTGACCGGCGTTCCAAGACACCTCCGAAACCCGCGCCGCTGGTACGATGCGGACGGCATTGAACAGCCGCCGGCCACCATCGCGAACAGCAAAGCGAACGGCGCCCGTGGCCTGCTGGTGTTCTGCGAGTGCGGGCACAGCGGCGCGATGCCGTTTGATGGCCTGCCGGACGACTTTCCCGTGCCGGATGTCGCTCTTCGGCTCGTCTGCTCGGTCTGCGGGCGAAAGGACCGGATCAGCACCCGGCCCGATTTCACGGGCGTGCACACCGGGGCGGGGCCAAGGCTGCGGTCGGTGGACTAGCGCGGCCAGGGCCGTAGGTGAGGCAGGCCCGTCCCCCGATCTGATCACGGGGCGACGGGTGCTTCGTCCATCTCACCAGCGTGCCGGTCCTGAACCCGGCTTGAGCGCACCGTGCCTATGATTGGTTAGCAGACCGTCACCAACTACGCCGCGGCCAGCCACGACATCAGGTTCGCCGCCGCGCTCCGGCTCAGACCGAACCGACCCTGCAACACGTTCACGATCTGCGGGCGGCTGACGCCAACCTGCCTCGCCAACGCCCCCTGCGTCATGGTCCGAACGCGCAACGCCTCTCGGACGGCTCGGGCAAGCTCGGGTGGCAAGGGACCGCCTTCGTAGGCGATGAGCGGTGCCCCAACCTGTCGCCACTCGCCCAGCCCGTCCATCAGGTCGGGTTGCTCGGAAACTCCCCCGATCGGTAGCGGCAGCGGGACAGCGCGACCGGGCGGGACTGCCCTCGTCTTGGCTCCGGGCGTAGGCCCGTCAGCGCCGACGCTGTGTCTCGGGCGGGCGGTTCTCGCTGGACCCTGAGCAGTCTGGATAGAGGGGTGAACCGTTTTCGTCGTTGTAAGGTGAGTTCTACGAACTAGTGCCGACGAAATCGGGTCAGGGCCTTTTTCGGCCGTCGGGACCAAGCCGGCTTTCAGGCGCCGCTTCAACGTGGACAGGGATATTCCGAGGGCTTTTGCCTGGGCGACGTTCGAAGCGGATCGGGGCGTTGCGCCTGCCGAAACGCGCTTCCGGGCCTGATACTCGGCGTCCCGTTTCTTCCGGTCAGCCTTCCGCTGTTGCTTCGTGCGGTCGATGGCCCCGATGGTCTTAAGGCCTAGGTTGGACCGTTCCGTCAGCACTACGTTGAGGAGCTTCGCCACTTCGTCGGGGGAGGCGAACCGCCATTCCCGTGCCTCGGCCTCCTCGGTCATCTCGACTGCGCGGCTTCGCGCCAGCTTCGGCAGGAGGGTGGCGGTCCAGGCATCGACAGCAATGCGGAGGTCGGCCGCGATGGAGTGGAGCTTGATGAAGTGCGGCAGGGCGATTTGCAGGTAGAGTTCGGCGTCGTCGGTATCGCACGGGCCGTCATGGCGGCTCAGAACGATCTTCCCGATTTCGGCGATCCGCTGCGTGTTGATGTTCCACCGCTTGCGGGTGCCGTGCGACCGTCTCAGCCGGCCTGCTTGGTGTTCGTGGTCCAAAGCCCGGCGAACGGCGTTGCGCTTCGCCTCGACCTCGCCAGTGACCTCTGCGTTCAGCCGATCCCAATAGTCGAACATGGGCGGGATTTCGGGCTCGTCCTTCCGCCTCATGCCGAGATCCAATCGAAGGCGAGCTGAATGGGGCAGGGTTGCTGCGCTCGGCGGGGAGGCTTCGGCGGCGGCGCTACAGGTTGACACGAAACAGTGCCACCGGGTCGGTCTAGGACCGTCCGCGTGTGGTTGATGAGCGAAACGAGCGCCGCATGTTCGCGGAAACCCCTGTCGTTCCAGAGGTATAATCCGATCTCTTCGTCCGAGACCTCAGCGCCCTGCCGACCTGTGCGAGTGCGGAGCACGTCCGCGGCAGTCTCGGCAATGGATCGCGCTAGAGCGTCAATCATTCGCGGGCCTCGCTGCCCTCGCGCGGCTTCGGTCCAGGCGCTCTAGCCGCGCGTCGGCTTCTCGGGGCGGTTGAGCCACCATGTGAAGGCGCCGAGTGCGATCCCGCCGATAGGCAGGAGGATGAGGCTAAGAACCTGAGGGTTCATCATTGGGGAGCCGATCCAGTATGCGCCGTGCGAGGTAATGTAGGCTCCCGCTGACAATCCAACAACCGAGCGTGGACGCCACGTAGATCCAGAAGGCCCCGCCATCCTCGAACCGGGGATGCACGGGCGTGAACAGCGGTGCGAACCCGCCGACCGCGAACACAGCCACGGCAATGCCGTTGAGGTAGGTAGCTGAGAGCTTGGTCTTTTCAGTCTGACGCGGAGTCACGGGGCTTTCCGCTCCCGGAACCGGACGCCTGCCCCGCCCCCGTTCTCGGCGATGAATTCGACGCCTGCGGCTTCAATTGCCTTTCGTATCGCATCAGCGTTGGCCGCCGTGACGCTTAAGGGGCCTTCCTGAAGTTCCGCACGCCGGACCGTTGCGACACCAAGCCGGGAAGCATCGGCTACGTCCTGTGCGGTCCATCGCAACAAAGCGCGGGCTGCTCGAAGCTGTGCGCTCGTGATCTTCAAAATATCACCTGATTGCCCGTTGACCACATATCGACCAAGTGATATTCAAACTATCACACGGTCTGAAACGGATCAACGCCCGATGCGCTACGCCAACCTCATTCCCGCCTCGCACATCGCCCGCAGCGCCGACGCTCGCCTGACCGCCAACGCCCGCCGCGCCGTCATCACCGCGAAGGCCGCCATCGTCGCCGCCACTGAGAGCGCCAAGCGGTTCGACCGCACCGTCCCCCTGGTCAACCGCGACGGCACGTTCGACCGCTCCGCCATCATGCGCGCCGCGATCCTCTCCGCTCAGGCCCGCATGGAAGTGACCGGCGACGCCTGGGGCGTGTGCATGTCCTACGCCCTCAAGGGCGCCTGGGCCGCCGCCAAGGCTTCCCGCCCCTACCGCGCGCACTGAGGGGGACGCCATGCTCGCTACCACTCACATCACCGTCGCGCCCGTCACGTCGGCCGACCCTGTGTTCGCCGCGATCGAGACGCACCGCGAAGCGCTGCACGTCTTTCAGGCCGAAATTCACTACGCCGTGAAGAAGCGGAAAGGCCGGTTTTGCACGCGCGAGCATTTCCGCGAGGCTGCGGAGGCTTACGACGCGGCTACGTCCGCTCTCGTCTTGGCTCCTATCGCTTCCTTGCCCGGCTTGCGGTCGTTCGCGGCTTATGTGGCCGACCTCAGAGCCTACGGCGGCGGGGGTGTCGCGCCCAAGACGCTGCAGTACGCAATTCAGGTCTGGGATCTGTCGGACGCGATGGCGACGATCGCCGAAGCGATGGCCCGGCTGTTGCCGGCCGACGCTCCGACCTCGACGCACTGAGGCCGGACCGATGGCTGACCTCTCCCGCCGTGGCGTCCTCGGCGCCTTCCTCGTCCTCGTGTCCTCGCGAGTGCCGGCCATGGCCTCCGACCGGGTGCTGCCGGCGATCCGCTGGGCCGAGAAAGCCGACGCCGCCTACTCCGCCTCGGGCTGCGTTGCGGCCGATCTCGCCGCAGCAGGGTTGCCGATGCCCGCCGGTTGGCGCGCCTACCGGGCTTCCCTGGCCCATGTCCGCCGGCTTGCCCGCCTCGACCTCTACGCCCTGACGCCGACTACGCCCGAGACCGCCGCGGCGCTGACCGCCTACCACACTGCCCGCGGCGAGCGTGCCGGTAGCGCAGGCGCCCGGCGAGCTGCCCGCCGCCGGGTCCGCAAGGTGTTCGCCCGCCCCGGGGCCGTGCTGCCGCCCCGTCCGACCTAGCCGGCGCCCCTACCACCCTCCGCCTTCCCTGCCTGCCCTCACGAGCCTCTGGAGCCCGACCGATGTCGCACGTCCATTTCCCCGATTTCAGCCAGTCCCTTCGCCCCGTCGTCATCGACGCGGAGCGCATCTCCTTCCACGCGGACCCCATCCTCGCGGCGATCGACCGCCACAGCGAGGCGTGGAG
>NZ_JAKSYA010000092.1:0-11534 GCF_022829485.1 Methylobacterium sp. J-059 | reverse complement strand
TGCAACGCTTGGCAGGTTGTTCGCTGCAGCGCAGCGACCTAGGTTCGCAGTGCGGGACGGCGATGGCGTCGCGGTCCCGCTGTCCTTCTTGGACGTTTCCTCCCAAGACTTCGGGCCGCTCCTTCGGGGGTGGCCTTTTTTCGTTGAGCAGCAGCGCCCCTATCCGCACCTAGCCATAGGACGTCGTTGGCCGCTGGATGCGATTGTATCCCGCTTCGTTCGCAACGCTGTCACTTCAGTCTGTAGGACCTCGACGCGGGCATGCATCTCGCCGGCATCGACGGCGGTCTCGACCAGGTGTTCCTGCGCCTTAGCCAGCGCCGCGCGCAGCTCGGCATTCTCGGTTGCGATGGACTTCGCTACACTTATGGCTTCTCATTGTATGAATTGACAGCTTATTAAGACGGCCTGTGCTTAGTTTAAACCGTTCTGATGCCATTAATTTTCGCATCAAGGTTTGATATGCGCTCTAGCGTGCAAGCTGTAGTCTCCGACGTTGAAGCCGCGGTGGTTGGGGGCGACCCCGAACGACGTCGTACGATGCTGCGTAGTGTGGCGGGCTTGTTCGTTGGCCAAGCCGCCGACTTGAGCGAGGATCAGGTTGCAGCCTTCGATGCGGTCATTCTTCGGCTAGCGCGGGACATCGAGACCACTGCTCGGGCCGAACTTGCCGAACACCTGGCTGATGTCGCCAACGCCCCTCGCAGCGTTGTGCGCGACCTCGCCCTGGACGCATCGGTCGTCGTAGCTGGCCCGGTGCTGGAACGCTCTACTCGCCTGGACGAGAATGACCTTGTCTCTGTGGCCGAACAACGCGGTCAAGGGCATCTCATGGCCATCACGCGCCGTACCAGCCTCAGCGAACGTGTCACCGACGTGCTTGTCACGCGCGGCGACCGCGACGTCGTGCGCTCCGTGGCCGACAATGATGGCGCTCGCTTCTCGGAGGTTGGCCATCGCACGTTGGTGACCCGTGCGAGCCATGACAGCGTACTGCAGGCGAGCTTGACCAAGCGTGCCGACATCCCGCCCGCATATCGCAAACGCCTCGTCGAGCTGGCTCAAGCACGCGCCCAACAAAGCCTCGGCGCTGAGTTCAAAGGCCAAGCAGCAGCGACGGACGCTGTCAGCCGAGCAGCTTCCCTGCTGCGAGCACCGGTGAGAGACGATGCACTTCTGGTAGCCGAGGTCGCAGTTGCCACAAAGGCGCGCAAGACCGACCTCAACGAGTTCGTTGTGTGTGAATGGCTGGAAAGAGGGGATGAGACCGAAGCCCTCGTGGCGCTGGCGCGGTTGGCGGGTGTACCAAGTCGGACGGCCTTGCAGGCCTACGAGACCGAAAGCCACGAGCCGCTTCTGATCCTTGTCCGGGCGAGCAAGTGTGGTTGGCGGACCCTCAAGCTGTTCCTGACTGCGAAGACGGGCCGGCGGCCCGAGCCGCGAGAGATGCAGGGCTTAGTGGAGGCATTCCAGGCGTTGGCCGTTGCCACGGCGCAACGAGTAGCGCGCTTTGCAGCAACACAGGAGGTGGCGCAGCGAATGGAGGCGCCTGTTCCGGCCTCGATGGCAGCACGGTCAAACGCAGCGTCATGAGTTTGTCCCGAAAGCCACCTGCTCGGCTTTGTCCGGTCGTTCTTCCGGCCCTTTGGCATACCTACGAGGGTCCTGAGCATCATGCAGTAACGGTCGATCTTTCCGCCGCCGGCATAAAGCTGCGTGCGTCTCGACTGCCGCAGGTCGAGCGAGCAATCAACTGCCAGATCCGCGGCTTCGAGCCGATGCAAGCTCGCGTTGTCTCGGTTGGCGTGTGCGACTTTCTGATCAAGCTCACAGGGCAAACACCGGCACCCGTGGAGGTCGTGCGTCGACTCATCAAACTCGGGAAGCAGCAGGCGCGGGAGTTCGACGCGGTTCGGATTAACCGCCGGATCGTACCGACCCAAACAAAGGTCGAGGTTCGACTAGCAGACGGCATGACAGTACCAGCGACGGTCCTGAACCTATCAGCCTCGGGCATTGCGCTGCATCTGGAGGTGCCCCTGTCGTTAGGGCAAGCGATTACGGTTGGGTCTCACGCTGCGATTGTGACGCGGCATCTTCCGGAAGGCATTGGCGCAGTCTTTGTCGAGACGTTCGATCAAGGTGCGATCCACAAAGGCATAGTGCTTTAAACGCGGCTTCAGCGCTGTGTCGGTGAGGGCATCCCGTCGCTTATCCTTCAGCAACTTGTCTGACCCACCGTGGACGGCGCTGCATCCGCGGTCAGCAGGTTGCCCGATCCGCTGTGGTGGCCTTGCTTACCCCCCTCGGGCTTCATCAGGGCAGTCTTGACCTGGCTGCTTATTGTGTCGTTGGGCACGACGCTCATCTCCCAAATGTAGCGCTACGCTGCTGGGCGTAGAGACGATCGATTTCAGCGACCGCCTGCTGGCGATCCTCCATTGCGGACTCCAGCATGGCGACGGCAGTTATCGAGGCCGGATCCGTGGGACCGAAGCCTGTCTTCAACTCCTCGATCCGCTGCTTAGCGAAGTCGTTGCGCCCCTCGTACCAAGTGCGCAGATCCTGGAGCGCCTTGCTGTAGCCGGCGCCCTCCTCGCGGGTCAGGTTGTGTGCTTTTGTACGCGCGCTCATGCCATTGCCTACTTCTGCGCTGGCAGCGGTACTGCCAGAATTGCCTCTACGTAGACCTGCGTTTGACCGATCGGGGTTAAGTAAGACGAAACCGCGTCCGTCATGCCGAACGCAAACTGAGGCTAACCACATGCCTCAGCCCGCCCTACTGATGCCTCGGATACACGATGGGCTCTGTCGGCGGGGTCGCCCGTCGCTTGTTGGAGTGGTGCTTGGATCGACCTTGTCGGGCTAGGTACGCCTCGCTACAGCGCGCCATGGACAAACTCGTAGCCCTTCTGGACCGCCTCAAGACCCGCCAGCGCGATCTCATCATGGAAGCCGCTCAGTACGACACAATGCCAGCCGACAGTACGCTGAAGCGGATCGCAGAGCTTGAGAACGCCATCGCAGCGGTAGAGGCAGTGGCCGACGAAGAACGGGGTCGGCGGCGACGGTAGAGCCGACGACGTATAGCTCATCCTTCAGCAACTTGTCTGGTGCACTGCGATAGTCGCTGCATCAGCGGCCAGCCGATCTGCCCGATCCGCTGTGGCGGTCCTGTATGCCCCTTCATACAGGGCCGCCTACTGCATTCCAGCCGACAGGCCGCCCTCGGGCCTTCACGACCCGACATCGTGCGCACACGGGCTAACAGGGCAAGAGTCAAGCTTGTGGGGATCTGGCACCTGCGCCAGCTCAACCTGTCAGCCGCTGACTAGGAGTAATGGGGGAGTATGGGGGTAAGGTGTCAGCCGCTGATTGGCAAGGGCGTTACCTTAATGCCCCCGGTAATCGTATATTCCTGCCGGAACTCATTTGGCGGGCTCGACAAGGTCCATTCTGGAAGGGCCAGAGGACTGCTGTTCCGCTGGCGCCTGAGGATCTTTGCCAGGAGCGTAAGTCGTAGCCGCAGAAGGAACAGGCCGGGTCTTGTTCTCCGCAGTCGAGTTACCACCAGGGTCGGCAGCATCCTTCGACGCTGACCCTTCCCGAGGCACCGGGGCTTGGCTCCAACCGTCCTGAGCGCTTCGATTCTTATCCCCCATTGCATCGATACCCTTGATCTCACCGGGCGTTGTCTGGGCGGACGCTCCTGGCGCTAGCATCAGCACGGCGCAAACGGCCAAACCGGCTCTGCCAATGAATGAGAAGCGAATCATAATAGAATACCGGTTTTCTTGGACTATCTAGCCCAACAAATCCAGCAAGCCGATGTTCCTGCGGCATATCAAAATGCCGATTGCGATTTTTATAAACTCAGGATTGTGATACTATTCGCCATACATGAACGTTCTTATGGACAAATCACGGAACGGTTCGTTACCGCCGCGCTTGTTCTCTCGGCGAGTTCGGAGGGGTGCGATGAAGGTGTTTGAGGTTAGGCAGCGCGCGACCGGAGCCATCCTTTGGACCGGCTCGGCCTCGGATGAGATCGCAGCCCTCGACGCGATAGCGCACGAGGCGGGGTACTATGATCACTCCGACATCCCGCAGACCGTTGGCGGCGGCGGATTGACCGTCGAGGTGGTGATGGTTTGAAGCCTTCCCTGTGATCGCTCGGCCGATTTGGATACCCACTACCATCAGCCTGTAGGGGTTGTCGTACCGATAGGGAGCGTCTCGCCTATGATCGACTCAAAGCGACCCGAGACCGATCCCGCTGAAACGCCGCCTGGCGAGCGATCCTACGAAGATTTCCCCGCGACCGGCAGGTCGCAGGGTTCGCTGTCGCCCGGCGCTACGGAGCCCAGCGATATTGAGGCGCCGCGCAATGACGAAGGAGCCACGGGGCACGAGGCGTTCGATAAGGCGCGAGCTGAAACGCAGCAGCGGAAATGAACTCCCACCAAGCGCCAAGTGACCAACTATGGAGCAAGCATCAACCATTCCACGGCATCAGCCCTGACTACCCTACTGACCGCCACGCATCGCTCTGCCAGGGTTGCTGCTAGCTTGCCCTACGGCTTCGCTAGCCGTTATCGACTGCTTCGCTGACTGTCGCCCCTCCCAACCACGCGATCGCCGCCTCCAGCGATTTGAAGGGATGTGTCATGCCTTCGAAAGGAGGTGGTCGTTGATCCGAAGGAACGGTGTCGAGCAGCTCGGCCTGCCACCCGCTTATGCCGCCGCCCGCGGTGATGTTTCGAACGAGGCTACCGACGATTTTCCCATCGAGCGCAAGGTCATAACTACCGGGTGCAAGCCGGTGGAGGGTGTACGTCACCGTTGGTGTTCCTCAAACGCTTGCCGAGCAAAACCGTAGCTACCGCTGATAACGAGACGCTGCGGACCTTCGCCCTTAATAGCTTGTTGGTCCTACGAGCACAGGAGAGGTTGGGGGGAATTGTGAGCTGGCAGAGTATGAAAAGCGCGCCTCGGGACGGGCAACGGTTTGTTGCCGGCCTATGGATCGAGAAGGGCGCCGCCGCTCAGTTCGAAATGCACATCATCCGCGCCGACATGCGTGGCAAGGGCGTCCACCCGGAAGATGACCGGGGGTGGTCATGGAACGACTACACACACTGGATGCCGCTGCCGATACCTGCCAGATCGGGCACCTCGGATCGTCTGGCGTTGGGCGGAAAGAGTGTAACCCCTCCCATGATGCATCGAGCTTATGGTGTTGACTGAATATGAGCCCCGGGCCAGGGAACGCCGTCGATGCTCGCAGCCTTGCCGGCTTCAGACTGGCTCACATAGATCCTGATCTTCTTCGTCGAACACATGTTCGATCACGCTGTACGGCGGACCTGTGAACCATCCGATCGCTTCAGCCTCCTGTCGGGATACCAGCCGAGTCGTGACCGGCTCGTCAGACTCTTTGCTGGCGATCGTCGCTTCATCCACCTGGATCACAAGCACCGTGCGTGTGCCGATGTCGGTGCAGCGGTAGCGCCGGCCGGAACATGTGAACTCTGATCCAATCCTGAAATCTGACAGATCCATCGGCGTCTCCTTCGCCCTGGCATTTATCATGAAGCAGTTTTTGGCTTGCTCGCCACCTGAGGGAGTTGGTGTGACAGGAAAAAATGGGGTGCTTATCGATGCGGCATCAGAAACATGGTTCAGGTGCTGTTGCGTGGGCGCGCGTCCGTGGTGGGCAGGCTGATCGGCGCAAAACCGGCATTCCATTGCTGAAGCAAACTCGACTTCACACCCCCGTGACAGCAGCGACACGGTTCAGTAACCAGGTCGCCACATGCCGATCATGGTGCAGCGGTAAACATCTCCGCTTCTGCGATGAACCGGAGCATGAGCATGGTACTCGCCGACCTCGATAAGCGTGCCGAGCTGACTGTCTGACCATCCGGAGCGCTGGCTCATACTGCAGGTGGACAGGCGTTCTCCACACTGCGCGAAGCCCTTGTGGCTGCGGCCGAAAGCATCCAGGCCGACGACGCACAGCCCTGGATCATCACCGAGGACGGCGACATCCTCTCGCCGCGCTGGATTAGAGCAAACACGGGTCCATCCCGTTTGCAGTAGGCCGTCTGAAAAAGAGGCCATAAGCCGGTGCGGCGGTTCCTGTTCCCCGCGTCACCAACCTTCAAGCGATCACCCGGCCCGAGGCTCCACGGGTACGATGCAGGGAACTGGCCCGCGCCGACCTGTCATCACGTGCTCTCTGTACCGGGCTGCCTGACGGCGTTCGCGACCGCCGCCGGCGCACATGCGTCGAGAGGCGGAGGCTGTAACATGCATTAGAAGGCTGTCGTCTTCTAAGATGCAGCACGACCCGACCAACTTGCCGAGCCGAGCGCCGTTGGCTTGGCTATGCGCAGCACCACGGTGAGGAACCCGAGAGCGCTCAAAGCATGGGTTTGTGCGGTCGCGAGAAGCTCTGCGTGATGGGGACCGGCGTCGGCTCCCGTCGGGCAATGTCCTCGACGGCGCGCACGACCAGCCGGACCGCATCGAGGGCGTCGTACAAGCCAGACGTGTCCTTTGCTGCGTTCGCTCTGATCGTGAGCAAGTGAGCCTCGGCGTTGCGCGGCGCTGCGCCTTCCGAGCCGCCAGGTTGAGCAGCGGCACGGATCGCGTCGGCCAATCCACCGACTGACGGTGCGAAGCAGGGCAGCAGCCCTGCGCTGGTGAGAAGGTCGTCGTCGTTCGTCATACCGTTCGCCTGCATGTCATCACCGCATGGCTCTGACCGGCTCCGCCACCCGCGCGGATGTTCGTAAGCCATGGGCGTGAGAGCGACCCTGCCGTTTCGGCAGCTTCTTTGACGGTGCCGCCGGCTCTGTTTTCCCCGTATTTAACACCCCGTTATCCGTGGGGTGCATCGGTTTGCACCCACCCCCCTCGGCCGAGAGGCGGCGTCCGCGTCGCATCCATGCCTGCCATTCCCGGCTGATGATGCGCAGCAGGTTCGGCTCGTTCTTGCGTCCCTGATGCCGTCGCTCTTGGATCGTCAGCAGGCCGTCGCCCTCGGCGAGGCGGATCGCAGCCTGGGCCAGCCGCCGGCACACACCAGCACGCGCTGCAATGGCGTCGATGCAGAGCCCACACACGCCCTTGCCAGCTACCTCGTCGCCGACGATGCGCAGCACCGCGAGTTGCCCGGTCGTGAACCTGCTGGCCAGGGCCGGCGGCATCGGGCCAGAACAGGCCAGCAGCCGGCGACGGTCTCGCGAGGCTGATCTATCAGGCGAGACGGCCGCCCGCCGAGGTGGGAACAGACTCGCACGGCCGGCGGGGATGCCAACGGGCCGGATACCCTCTCGGATCGCGCTGCGGCGCCCGTGGAGGCGTTCGGCGAGCGCTTGGGCCTCCGCATCGCCCAAGGCGCCGGACCCGTGCCCCTGCCACACCTGGCGCGATAGCTCGTCCATCTGCGCAAGCGTCCGCGCGCTGTCGATCGCGGCGGCCATAGTCGCGTGAAACATCACTCACAGCCCTGCTCGGGCCGCGTCAAAGCAGGGGGCTCGGCGTGAACCGTTCCCGGCAAAAGGCAAAGCGCCATCGTTTCGGGAAGCGATCCCGATTGACTCCGGTGCGGAGCTATGATGTCTGGGGAGCTGCAAAGCGGTCCACCAGACCCATTCGATTTCGACGGCCTCACCCTTGCCGGGGTGGGGCCGTTGGCGTTTTGGGCTTAGGTCTTTCTCGCGGCCTTGATCCCTTGTTCCAGCCGGCTCACGACTCGCCATAGGGCGCGCAGAGGCCGGACATGGCATGTCGGCTGGGTGACACCGTTAAGTCAACGTTGCGGAGTGGATCGTCACTGGCGTCGTTGACGGTTGATGCAGCCGACATCGAGCATGGTACGAGAGCATGCGTCCGGCCGCAGGGCTGCGTCGTCCCTAGTCGCGATCGGATCAGCCAATGCGCCGCTTAGCCCTTATCGCTTATTGCCTTGCCGTTTCCGCCCCGACCGTGGCAATGGCGCAGTCAGCATCCAAGCTAGCTGCCCCGGCCGCCACGCTTGATCCTGCGACCCTGAAGGTGGCGCGCGAGGTCGTCGCGCAGATGCAGGGGGATCGTACCGCTCTGGTGAACGCGATGGCGGCACCCATGGTCGGCATGATGCAGCAGATCGGGGTCAAGCAGCAGGATCAGGCTCAGGCCTTGGTCCAGGAGGTGGTGCTACCCACCCTCACGGCGCACTTCGACGAGTTGCTCGACATCCAGGCCCGCGGCTTCGCTGCAGCCCTCGGCAAGGACGACCTGCAGGTCATCGCCGCGTTCTACGCCACCCCGACCGGCAAGCGCCTGGTCGCTGCTCAGCCCCAACTCGCGCAAGCGCAGCTGGTAGGAACGCAGCAGTGGATGCAGTCGGTGACGCCTGAGATGCAGGGCAAGCTGACCAAGGCGATCCAGGCCCACGGGTGGGGATCGGCCGGACCGGCGAAGCCGCGCTGACGGCACGGTGGCGAGGGCGGCCGCACCGCCATGATCCGATCCGAACTGGTCCAGCGCTTGGCCGCTGCGAACCCGCAACTCTACGCGAAGGACTGCGAGGCCGTGGTCGACGCCATCATAGGCCGGCTCGCGGACGCCATCGTGGACGGCGATCGTGTCGAGCTGCGCGGGTTCGGGGCCTTCACCATTGTGGAGGCGCGGGCGCGGATGGGCCGCAACCCAAGATCCGGCGCGCCCGTCTCGGTCGAAGCGAAGGCCAAGCTGCGCTTCAAGGTCGGGAAGGACATGCGGGACCGACTGAACCAGGAGGCGGCTGTGCCGTGAGTGATGACCCATTCCACGAAGTCGTCGAAGCTCCCCGCGTGCTCGGCCTGTACGTTGAGCCAACTGGTGACGACCGGAGCCTGTGGCTCGTGAATGGCGAGGAGATGACCGACGCGGGCCTGATGAAGCTTGCCTCGCTGCTGGGCCTCGCGCCGGGCTCGCCGACGATCCAGTGACCGGCGTTCCGAGGCATCTCAGAAATTCGCGCCGCTGGTACGACGCTGACGGCATAGAGCAGCCGCCGGCCACGATCGCCAACAGCATGGCTCACGGCGCCCGTGGGCTGCTGGTGTTCTGCGAGTGCGGCCATAGCGGCGCGATGTCGTTCGATGGCCTGTCCGACGAACCACCACGGCAGTCAGGTCGTGTGGATGTGGGGCAACGATGCGGACCGGAAGATCGAGGCGCCTGAGATCGTACTTCCGGAAGTGGCAGTGATCCCGTTCCCGCCGCTACCATAGGGCGGCAGGGGCAACGTCGTGGCAGCAGCGGGTGTGGCGCTCCTCGACATGGTCGGAAGGCACTGATTCCGACCGCCCCTCTCCTCTCGACCAGACAACAACTGTTCGCGCCCATTTTGGGATGGGGTGGGACCTTGTTTGCTCGGGAGGGATTTGGTGCTCATGGATTGCACCGCGTCTGCCCCTTATGCCCTCGCTGTCGATGACGATGGGCTGATCCGCATGGACGTGCTCGACATCCTTGAAGAGGCCGGGTTTCGAACCCTAGAAGCCGCAGACGGCGATCGGGCCATCACGATCCTTGAAGAGCATTACGCTTCGATCGTTCTTCTCTTTAGCGACGTGCAGATGCCCGGATCGCGTGACGGGTTCGCCCTGGCATGCGAAGTGTCACGGCGCTGGCCGGACATCACGATTGTCGTTGCCTCCGGCCAAGTCAGCCCGCAGCCCGGTGAATTACCTGATGGGGTGCGCTTTCTGAACAAGCCATTCTCGGCTGAAATGGTCCATGACCATCTGCGGGAAATCCTGCCAGACGGCCGAAAGCCGGAACCTCTCAAGTCATAAAAAAGGAACCATTATCGGCCCCTTTCTTCTTTTCTCTCAGAAGCAGCCTAATGACCGAAATATCCGCGAATCGTTGAAATCCGGGTGCCGACCATTCGCACTGCACGCTTGATGTTTTCCTCAGTAACTCCAAGGGATTGGGCAAGCGCCTGGCGCGCGAACTGATCGTGGATGTCTAAATGCGTTTTGGAGACACTAGGCGCGGGTGTGGAGGACATTTAAAACCCTACTCCGCTTATAGGCGTGTTGTAGTGATGCTATACGGTTGAGGGATGAACGCGAACCGGGCGTGGATGTTTCATCATCCCCTGTGGAATGCGGTTTCTCGCCTCAGCCCTGCACCACCCTCTGCTAACTAGAGAATTTTGCGGGTACCGGGCGGGTCGCCTATGGGTCACAAGCGGCTCCGAAAGCAGCCTTGATCGGTTACAGGCTTTCGCCCGTCGAGCGACCCACGTCACCGAGATGCACCCGGCTTGCACAATCGGCCGCTACACGGCTGGTACAGCCAATTGTCCGTTGTCAGATGATCTAGGGAAAGGTGCGCCCTCCCTTAGGCTAACCATCCGACGACCTTGCGTATCAGGATGCGGCGGTTTGAGCCTGTGTGAGCCAAGCCCAAGCGGCTGACTCTTCCTCAAGGTCGAAGGTTTTTGTCTCGACCGGCATGATCATCCCGGACAGGTTGATCATGGCCTTCGCCATGGTCGGTGCACCGACGACGACGTAGCGCTGGATATGTGCCACTGAGCGCGCCTTCACGCTCGCCGCATAGCCGTCGAAGGTCGCTCCTAGGTCCGAGCCTTCGTAGTTCGACATGATGATGAGCATGTCGATCTTCCCGTGCGCCTGCATGGCAGCGTCGGTCACGGAGGACATCCACTCGATGTCGGGCTTGGTGATCTTGTCCTTGATCTCGAAGGCGAGAAGGTCGGGACGCGGTGCCTCACGCTGGATGACTGAACCGTCCGGTGCTGTGTTCAAGCGTTCCTCCCAATTCGGCCATAGCAGATTATGGATTGAACGATACGATCCCACGTTTTGATCCAAACCGATGAGCGTGCCGCACAGTGGCTGCTGCCAAACCTGGGCATCGAAGCCCACCTTGCAGGTCGCAGGTTCGGGCGCTCACAATATGGTGTCCATGAGAGCTGCCATCCAATGCAAATCACGCCGAGCGCCGCACACTCACTTCTACCAGCCTTTTGCCCGTTAAGTCTGCCACAGCATCACCGCGAACGGGTTCTTACCTAACCAGGTTGCGCTCTCTTCCGTGCAGCGCGCACCACCAAGCACATGATACGTCAAAGATGTGGATCGGCTGCCGCTTCAAGCCGTCCCGATGCGATGGCGTCTTGAAAAAATCTGAAGTCCTCAGCGTTTCGATCGCCGTAGGCGGCAGACCAATCAGCTACAGCCTCCCTTAAGTCGGCGCGGCCATCGTGGCCGCAGTAGCCTGCAATTGCTGAGGCATCCCCTGTTCGTGCATGGGCCTTGGCCAACAGGGCGCCATAGGCGTGGGAAAAGTACATAAGAGATCGACCTGTCATGCGAGAGACTGGGATCTCGCCCTTCATGTTCTTCATCTGCCGCACGTAGAACGGGCGGTCGGCGATCGTGGTCCAGCCGAGCAGCGGGTCGCCGACGCCCTGGAGCAGGCGCTGGCCGTAGATCACCCGCTCGCCCTCGTGGCTGGCATAG
>NZ_JAKSYA010000088.1:0-31816 GCF_022829485.1 Methylobacterium sp. J-059 | reverse complement strand
CTCGGCGAGGGGCGCCAGCGACACCGGGTTGGCCGCGTAGGTCAGCGCGTCCAGCGTCAGCACGTCGTGGCCGAGGTCGCGCACCAGGTGGAGCACGAGGGCGGAGCCGATGAAGCCGCAGCCGCCGGTCACCAGGATGCGCATGTCGGGCCTTTCCTTCACGTCGTCGATGGCGCTCGCGCGCCGGGGCTTCAGAACACCGGCCCGAGCTCGGACAGGCGCGGCGCCGCCCGGTCCTTGTCGGACAGGATCGCCTCCGCGGCCAGGACCGGCCAGTCGATGCCGACGTCCGGGTCGTTCCAGACCAGGGCGCGGTCGTGGGCCGGGCTGTAGTAGGCGTCGACCTTGTAGGCCACCATCGTGTCCGGCGTCAGGGTGCAGAAGCCGTGGGCGAAGCCGTGCGGGATGAACAATTGCTCGCCGCCCTCGGCATCGAGCGTGACGGCCACATGCTGCCCGTAGGTGGCGGAATCACGGCGCAGGTCGACCGCCACGTCGAGGATCGCCCCGGCCAGCACCCGCACGAGCTTGGCCTGGGCCTGCGGCGCGACCTGGAAGTGCAGCCCGCGGATCGTCCCCTTGGGCGCCGAGAACGACTGGTTGTCCTGCACGAAGGCGCAGGCGATCCCCGCCCGCGCCAGCGCGTCGACGCGAAACGTCTCCGAGAACCACCCGCGCGCGTCCCCGAACCGCTTCGGGACAACCCGCATCACCCCCGGAACCCGGGTCTCGATCACATCCATCGCACGCTCCCCGAATGCGCCGCGCTCGCGCCGGACACCGCCCCGGACCGAGCCTCGGCGCCTGTCCCGCCCATCGCGACGGGGCTTCCAAACATTCCCGGAAGTTGTCAAGGCTCGGCAATCCGAGGGAACCGACGGATCCGGGCCATGACCGCGACGATCCGCGCGCGCGCCTGAAATTACAACTAGAAGTTGACCACGGGGTTAACCGCCCGGTGAAATCGGGCCGCCGACGGATCGGCTCGGCGGGCGCGCGCTCACGGGATCCCGATCATCTTGTGCGTCTGGAGCGAGAGCCGCCAGCGGGCATCCGCGCGGCAATAGGCGACGGCGGCGCCGGTGTTGGCGATCCGGTCCGGCCCGTCCATCGGCTGGAGCCAGCGATGGTGGAAATCGAGGTCGGCGACCGTCTCCGGCGCGAGGTCGGCCTGCGGGAAGACGAGCTTCAGCTCGTCGCCGCGTCGCTGCACCAGCGGCGCACCGGCCTTGGGGCTGACGCAGATCCAGTCGATCCCTTCCGGTGCCGCGAGCGTCCCGTTGGTCTCGACCGCGATCGCGAAGCCGCGGGCGTGGACGGCCGCGATCAGCTCCGGGTCGAGCTGCAGCAGCGGCTCTCCGCCGGTGAAGACGACGTAGTGCGCGTGGGGACCGCCCTCCCAGGTCCGTGCGATCGCATCCGCGAGGTGGTCGGCGGTCGCGAACTTTCCGCCGCCCTCGCCGTCGGTGCCGACGAAGGCCGTGTCGCAGAACCGGCAGACCGCCTCGGCCCGGTCCGCCTCGCGGCCGGACCAGAGATTGCAGCCGGCGAACCGGCAGAACACCGCCGCCCGCCCGGCCTGCGCGCCCTCGCCCTGGAGCGTGTGGAAGAGTTCCTTGACCGCGTACGCCATCGTCCCGCCGGGCCCGAGCCGATGACGGCCGGGGCATCGTCCTGTCCTGAAAAGATCGTCGCGCGACAGCACATAGGCGCGCCCGTGCCGCAACGCCACATCACGGCGGTGGACGCGCGAAGATCCGCCATGCTCTCGCCACGGTGCCCGCGTTGAACGGCCGACGTTCTCAGGGCCCTCCTTCGCGGCCGCGAGAGGGACGGCATCGGGCCCGGTGCCGGCGCGGCGTTCCACTGCTTTGAGTCGGGGTCGATGTCGAACCGTTTCCTGAGGCGCCTCACCCTGGGGCTCGCAACGCTTGCCGGCCTGCTCGCTGCGCAGGCGGCCGACGCCGTGACCGCACCCGTCCTCGTGGTGGAGGTGGATTCCGGCAAGGTGCTCTATGCGCAAGGCGCGACCGACCCCTGGTACCCGGCCTCGATCACCAAGCTGATGACCACCTACGTCGCCCTCGACCTGGTGCGGCAGGGCAAGGTCTCGCTCGACTCGATGATCACGATCTCGGCCGCCGCCGCCGCCGAGCCGCCCTCCAAGATGGGCTTCAAGCCGGGCACGCAGCTCACCCTCGACAACGCGCTGAAGATCATCATGGTCAAGTCGGCCAACGACGTGGCCTGGGCGATCGGCGAGACCCTCGGCGGCACGATCGACGGCTTCGCCGACATGATGAACGAGACCGCGCGCCGGATCGGCATGCGCGAGAGTCGCTGGTACAACCCGAACGGCCTGCCCGACCCCCGGCAATGGACCTCGGCCCGCGACATGGCGGTGCTCGGCCGCGCGCTGCTGCGCGACTTCCCCGACTCGCACGACCTGTTCTCGATCTCGGCGATCCAGTTCGGCCGCTCGGTGATGGCCAACCACAACGGCCTGCTCGGGCGCTATGCCGGCGTCGACGGGATGAAGACCGGCTTCATCTGCGCCGGCGGCTTCAACGTGGTCGCCAGCGCCAACCGCAACGGACGGCGCATCCTCACCATCGTGATGGGCAGCCCGAGCGCGCGCGAGCGCGACCTCAAGGCCGCCGACCTGTTCGATTACGGCTTCGGCCAGTCGGCCGGATGGACCGCGCAGACGCTCGACGCGTTGCCCGCCTCCGCCATCGGCGCGCCGCCCGACATGCGGCCCTACATCTGCGACCGCAAGAAGCCGATGCCGATCGACGAGGGCCCCGGCGCCATCGCCGGAAACGCCGACAACGCCGGCGCGCAGTTCCTCGGCGCCGCCGGCCTGTCCTCGCCCGCGCTGACCCTGGCGACGCTCAACGGCGCCGCCGCGCGCAACCGCACCCTGCCGCCGCGCGCCCCGCTGCAGCCGATCCTGGTCTGGATCGGCCGCGACCCGGCGGAGGGGCAGATCATGCTCAACGAGCAGGCCGAGGCCGAGAAGGCCGCCGCCGCCGCCACGCGCGAGGCGAAGCTCGAGGCCGCCAAGGCCAAGCGCGAGGCGGCGCTCGAGGCGGCCAAGCAGAAGCGCGCCGCGGCCGCGGAAGCCAAGACCCAGGCAAAGGCCCAGGGGAAGGACCAGGGCAAGGCGAAGGCCGCGATCGCCGGCGCCGTGCCCCGCGCGGCCAGCGCCTACACCTCGGTCGACGTGTCCGGCATGCCGGAGGCCAAGCACAAGCCGCCGACCCACGCCAAGCCGGCGACGGCGGTGACGCAGAAGGGCGGCAAGCCCGCGGTGGCCAAATCCGTGCAGACCAAGCCGAAGGCCGGCGCGAAGCCCAAGCCCAACGCGGCCAAGTCGGCCGAATCCGCGGACGAGTGATCGGCGCGCGCAATTGAGCCCGCCGCCCGGCCGCGCTAGGCCGGCGGCATGACCGACGCTCCCCGCCGACCGGACCCGATCCCGCTCACCGTGCTCACCGGCTTCCTCGGAGCCGGCAAGACCACGCTGCTCAACCGGATGCTGCGCGATCCGGCGCTCGCCGACACGGTCGTTATCGTCAACGAGTTCGGCGAGATCGGCCTCGATCACCTGCTGATCGAGGCGATCGACGAGAACATGGTCCTGCTCGGCGCCGGCTGCCTGTGCTGCACCGTGCGCGGCGACCTGATCGCGACGCTGGAAGACCTGCTGCGCAAGCGCGACAACGGCCGGATCACGCCGTTCCGCCGGGTCGTGATCGAGACCACCGGCCTCGCCGACCCCGCGCCGATCCTGCACGCGTTGATCTACCACCCCTACCTCGTGATGCGGTACCGGCTGCAAGGCGTCGTCACCGTGGTGGACGCGGTCAACGGGTTCGACACGCTCGACGCCCACCCGGAGGCGGTGCGGCAGGTGGCGGTGGCCGACCGGATCGTCCTCGCGAAGGCGGATCTGGCCGGCGACACCGGTTCGCTGCGGGCGCGCCTGCACGCCCTCAACCCGGCCGCACCGATCGATCCGCCCGACGTCCCCGCCGAGACGCTGCTCGGCGGCCTGTTCGGCCTCGACGGCAAGGCCGCCGACGTGCAGGCCTGGCTCGGAGCCGTGCCGGAGGCGGACGGGCACGCTCACGACGTGAACCGGCACGACGCGGCGATCCGCGCCTTCTCGCTGACGAGCGACGTGCCGGTGCCCCGCGCGTCCTTCGAGATGTTCCTCGACCTGCTTCGGGGAAGCCACGGCCCGAAGCTGCTGCGCCTGAAGGGCCTCGTCGCGATCGCCGACGATCCCGACCGGCCGGTGGTAGTCCACGGCGTCCAGCAGGTGGTGCACGCCCCCGTCACCCTGCCGGCCTGGCCCGACGACGACCGCACCTCGCGCCTCGTCCTGATCGTCCGCGACCTCGACCCGGACTTCGTCCTCCGGCTCTGGGACGCCTTCCTCAGCCGCCCGCGGATCGACGCGCCGGATGCGGCGGCGCTTACCGACAACCCGCTTGCCATTCCCGGCGGCTGACGGCTCCCGCGGCATCATCCTTGAAGCCCGCACCCCAAAGGGCGCCTCCAGGGGTGCCGAACGTTCCAGAGTGGGACGGTTCCTCTCGAATGCGGGACGCAGGTGCCATGATGCACGGCTTCACGGTCATCCAGGGCGGGCAGGCGGTCCCCGACGCGGCGGCGATGGGCGATCCGGTCGCGCGGGCGTACGAGGAGGCGGCTTCGAACGGACATGCGGCGTCGCGCTGGCGCGTCGACCTCCACCGTGCCGGCACCGTCGACGACGACGCGGTCGCCGCCTGGCGGGCGCTGATGACGCGCAACGCGATCACCGATCCGCGGGTCGATCCGGATTACGTGCTGAGCGCGGCCCGCCATCAATCCGGCGGCCGGACCATCGCCTTCGCCCTAGCCTGGGACCGGGACGGCAACGGCCGCGCGGCGCTCCACGGGGTGATGCCGATGGCGATGCCGCACCCGATCTGGGGGCGGGGCCGGGCCGACCTGTGGCAGCCGCCGGGCCTCCCGGACCCGGCCGCCCTGATCGACGGGTCGCGGTCGGAGGCCGTCGAGGCCGCGGTCCGCGGCCGGCTCGCGGGCCTGCGTCGGCCCCTGCGGCTCGGGGCGCCGACGCGCCTGCCGACCCAGGGCGGCGCCCCGCGCCCGGTCCTCGCCGCCACCCATGAGGTCCGGTGCCGGACCATTCCCGCCGACTGCGTGATCGGCGTGCGCGCCGGGGACGACGCGGCGGCCGAGGTCGAGCAGGTGTCCGCCCCGGGCCTGATCCCGTCCGCGGTCGAGGAATTCCTTGCGCTGGACGCGCGCCACGCGGCGCGCCCGATCATCGCCGACCCGTCGGAGGCGTCGATGGTGCGGGTGGTGACCCGCCTGTTCGCCCGTCGCGGGCAGATGCGGATCGAGCTCGCCCGCCGCGCCGGGGAGCTCGTCGCCGGCACGCTCCACCTCGGCGCGGGCGCCCGCGCCGTAGTCTGGCGGCGCGCGGCGCGGGTGTGACGCGCTACTCGTCCTCGCCGAACCTGTCGGCGAGCAGCGCCTCGATCGCCGCGAGGCAGGGCTCGGCGTCGGCTCCGACGGCGGTGACCATCACGTGGGTGCCCTGCGCCGCGCCGAGCGTCAGCAGCCCCATGATCGAGCGGCCGCCCACCGTCTCGCCGGCGCGGGTCACCGTGACCTGAGCGTCGAAGCGCTCGACGGTCTGGACGAACTTGGCGGATGCCCGCGCGTGCAGGCCGCGTCGGTTGATGATCGGCAGGCGCCGCAGGAAGCCGCCGTCGGGCACGGGCGGCGGCTCGTCGTCGGGCTCGAAGAGGTCGTCCATCCCCCGGCGCGCTTCCCTGTCCGTCGCCGCGCTGCGATTCGCGTCGGCCTGAATCGGCGCGCGCACGGCGCGGACCTCACCGTGCGTAGCGGGTCGGCGGTCGGGACGGCAAGATGACGGGGAAGACTATTTGCCGGCGAGAACGCGCGAGGCGACGTTGATGTACTTGCGGCCGGCTTCCTGGGCGTGGAGCACCGCGTCGCCGAGGGATTCCGCATCGCGGACGCTGGCGAGCTTGATCAGCATCGGCAGGTTGATGCCCGCCACCACCTCGACGGCGCCGCCGTTCATGCAGGACAGCGCGAGGTTCGACGGCGTGCCGCCGAACATGTCGGTCAGCACGACGACGCCGGTTCCGGTATTCACCCGGCCGACCGCCGACATGATGTCCCGCCGCCGAAGCTCCATGTCGTCTTCCGGACCGATCGTGATGGTTTCGATCTGCTTCTGAGGGCCAACCACGTGCTCCAATGCGGCCCTGAATTCGGTCGCGAGCAGTCCGTGGGTGACGAGCACCATGCCAATCATCGACACGTATTCCGGTGTCCTGTGAACGAGTCCGCCATGTTGTGCATTGCACGCACAGGCTCAAGGCAGTCGCGACGTTTTGATCGCCCGTCGCCGCGATCATGCCACGCAAGTGAGCACCGCGCTACGGGGCCGCGCGGGTCCGGTCGACGGGAAGCGCCGTGTGCGACTGCGAAGACACGCTGAGCTCGGCCAATGCCCGTTCCGCAAGCACCAGGCTGGGTGCGAGGCCGGCCTCGCGCACCGCGCGGTCGATCCGGAGCGCGGGCAGGGCGATGCCGAGGATCGTGGCCTCGCCATCCGGCGCATCGGGCAGGCGCGGCTCGCCAGCGACGAGGTCGACGACGAGCCGCAGGACGCAGGCCTCGACGCTCTCCACCGCGACGATCCCGTGGCCGCGGATCTCGATCCGCCCGGCGATGGCGGGATGCGGGCGTGCCACGACGCGCCCGTGGCACCGCGCGAGGCGCACCCGGTCGTCGCCGACCAGGGCCGCGAAGCCGCCCCGAAGGGTGGCCCGCTCGATCAGCGCCAGGGCGAGGCTCGACTTGCCGGCGCCCGCCTCGCCGCGGAGCAGCACGCCCGCCTCGCCGACCACGACGCAGGTGGCGTGCACGGTGACACGCTCCGCATCCGTCGCATCGTGCGATGCGCGGCGCACCGGCCCGATCACGCCGCCGACAACTGCCGCGGCGCCGCCGGGATCCGCACGATGAAGCGGGCGCCGCGGACCGTCGGCTCGCCGTCCTCGTCCGCCGGGCCGGGGCGGTTCTCGGCGCGGATCGAGCCGCGATGCGCCTGGACGATCTGGCGGGAGATCGAGAGGCCGAGCCCCGAGTTCTGGCCGAAGCCCTGCTCGGGACGGTCGGTGTAGAAGCGCTCGAAAATCCGCTCGAGGGCGTGCTCGGGGATGCCCGGCCCCTCGTCCTCGCAGATCAGCTCGATGTCGCCGCGCACCCGGCGCAGCGCCACGCGCACCTTCGCCTCGGTCGGCGAGAACGAGCGGGCGTTGTCGAGGAGGTTGTTCACCACCTGCCCGAGCCGGCTGTCGTGCCCGATGATTGCGAACGGCGTGTCCTGGTCGCCGGCCGGCGCGTCGACGTCGAGCTGGATCAGGCAGTCCTTGGGGCGCTTGCGCTCGTTGGCGACCGAGACCACCGTGGTCAGGAGCTTGCGCAGGTCGACCTTGCGCGCCTCGGCGCGGGCGAGCTCGGCGTCGAGCCGCGAGGCGTCGGCGATGTCGCTGATCAGGCGGTCGAGGCGCTTCACGTCGTGCTGGATGATCGCCATCAGCCGGCTGCGCGAATCGTCGTTGCGGGCGAGCGGCAGGGTCTCGACCGCGCTGCGCAGGGAGGTCAGCGGGTTCTTCAGCTCGTGGCTGACGTCGGCGGCGAAGCTCTCGATCGCGTCGATGCGCCGGTAGAGCGCCTGCGTCATGTCCCGCAGGGCGCCCGAGAGGTGGCCGATCTCGTCGGTGCGGCTGGTGAAGTCGGGGATCTCCTCGCGGGTCTTGATCCCCATGCGCACCTTCTCGGCGGCCTCTGCCAGCCGCCGCACCGGGCCGGCGATGGCGCC
Organism: Methylobacterium sp. J-059; assembly: GCF_022829485.1. NCBI lineage: Bacteria > Pseudomonadati > Pseudomonadota > Alphaproteobacteria > Hyphomicrobiales > Methylobacteriaceae > Methylobacterium > Methylobacterium sp. J-059. The sequence goes on along the minus strand of NZ_JAKSYA010000088.1, from coordinate 23,874 downwards.
GGCGAGCAGGATCGAGAGCACCACCATCACCATCGCGGCGACGAGGAAGACCTGGAACAGGCCGAACCGCTCCGAGGCGATGACGCGGTCGATCGCGTCGCCCTGCGTCGAGAGCAGCAGCGCGCCGCGCACCGCCCCCGAGCGCTGGATCGGCACGGCGACCGACACCGTGGTCTCGCCGAGCCCGTTGCGGCGCACGAGGCTGCCGCGGGCGCCGTTCAGGGCGGTCTGGACCTCGCGCAGGGAATGGCCGTTCGTCGGCCCGATCTCCTCCTGCGGCTTCACCCGCTCGCCGAACAGGCCGAAGCTCCACGCTTGCGCGACCTCGAAGGCGCGCTCGAGCAGGGAGCGCTTGCGGATCTGGGGCGTACCCGCGGCGCCCTCGGGCCGGTTGAACAGCGAGCGCGTGTCGAACAGCAGGCCGCCCTCGCTGTCGTAGACCCGCGCGCGGTTGCCCGTCGGGGTCACGAGGCGGCGCAGGAGCGGCGCGACCTGCTCCGGGTTGAGCGAGAAGGCGAGCGGCTGCGATTCCTCGTCCGGCGTGTTGCTGCCCTCGCCCGCCTGCTGCTGCAGCAGCTTGTCGGGGTCGATCCGGATCGTCCCGGTATCGACCGAGGCCGAGGAGGCGATGGCGCCGGCGATGATGTCGCCCTGGATCGCCAAGCTCTGCACGCGGGCCTGGATCAGCCCCTGCCGGAACTGGTTCAGGTACAGGAACCCGACGAGCAGCGCGATCAGCCCGACGAGGTTGAGCACGACGATGCGGCGGGTCAGGCTCGACGAGGCCCGCTGACCGATCGCATCCCAGGAGGCCCGCGGCCATGCGAGCGGGCCGCGGCGCGGCTCTTCATCGGTCTGCGACGTCACGACGGTCCGGTGTTCGAGAAGCGATCGAGGCATTCGGGGCGGGGCGCGGAGCTTCAGCCTTCCTTGAAGCGGTAGCCGACGCCGTAGAGCGTCTCGATCATGTCGAACGCGGTGTCGGTCACCTTGAACTTCTTGCGCAGGCGCTTGATGTGGCTGTCGATGGTGCGGTCGTCGACGTAGACCTGGTCGTCGTAGGCCGCGTCCATCAGCGCGTTGCGGCTCTTCACGACGCCCGGGCGGTGGGCGAGCGCCTGCAGGATCAGGAACTCAGTCACCGTCAGGGTCACCGGCTCGCCCTTCCAGGTGCAGGTGTGGCGCTCCGGGTCCATCATCAGCGAGCCGCGCTCGAGCGAGCGGGCGGCGGCGTCCGCCTCGCGGGCGGCGGCGCCCGGGCCGTCCTTCGGGGCGAAGCGGCGCAGCACCGCCTTCACCCGCTCGACCAGCAGCCGCTGCGAGAACGGCTTATGGATGAAGTCGTCGGCGCCCATCTTGAGGCCGAACAGCTCGTCGATCTCCTCGTCCTTCGAGGTCAGAAAGATCACGGGAAGGTCCGATTTCTGCCGCAGGCGCCTGAGAAGCTCCATCCCGTCCATGCGCGGCATCTTGATGTCGAAGATCGCGAGGTCGGGCGGCGAGTGCTTGAGCCCGTCGAGGGCCGAGGCGCCGTCGGTGTAGGTCTGGATCCGGTAGCCTTCGGTCTCCAGGGCGATCGACACCGAGGTGAGGATGTTGCGGTCGTCGTCGACGAGGGCGATGGTCGGCATGCGCGTTCCTTGACTGATCGGGGCGGTGCGGCGCGTGACGAGGGCCTGCGTCGCCGCCTCCGGCCCCGGACGGGGCAGGCAAAAACGCGAACGCGACGACGAGTCGTATGACCGTGTCCGTTTCGCGCGGAAGGTCTGGTGCTTTAAGCCGAAGTTTCGAAAAAAGCGAGCGGCCATGGTAGCTTGGCCGTATCCGGGCGATGCGCCGCGTCCCCCCGGCCTCGTCGGCGGCCGCGATTTCGCCCTATGATGCGGCGGGCGCGGCGTTTTTCCGACGCCGCTTCGGGGAGCGACGGGCGCGATGGCAGAGACATCCGACAGCGTGGGCGAGGCCGAATCGAGTGGGCCGCGCGGGCCGGCGCGGCCGCTTCCGGCGGCCCAGGCCCCGTTCGACGCGATCGGCCTGTCGCGGCGCCTGCTGCGCAGCATCCGCTCCGGCGCGCTGGCGACCCTCGATGCCGACGGCACGCCGTTCGCCTCGCTGGTGACCATCGCCACCGACGTCGACGGCACGCCGCTGATGCTGCTGTCGCAGCTCTCGGCCCACACCCGCAACCTGCTCGCCGACCCGCGCTGCTCGCTGCTGTTCTCGGCAGGCGGCAAGGGCGATCCGCTCGCCCACCCACGGCTGACCGTCGTCGGGCGGGGCCTGCGGACCGACGAGCCGCGCGCGCGGGCCCGCTTCCTCGCCCGGCACCCGAAGGCCGCGCTCTACGCCGACTTCCCCGATTTCGGGTTCTTCGCGATCGCGCCGACGGCGGGCCACCTCAACGGCGGCTTCGCCAAGGCGGCGACGCTGACGCGGGCCGAGCTGCTTCTGGATCTCGCCGGCGCGGAGGCGATCGTGGCCGGCGAGCGCGGCGCGATCGAGCACATGAACGCCGACCACGCCGACGCGCTGGCGCTCTACGCGGCCTCGGAGGGAACGGCCGCGTGGCGCCTCACCGGGCTCGACCCGGAGGGCATGGACCTGCTGGCCGGCGACCGGACCGCGCGGGTGACGTTCCCGGACACGGTCCGCGACATTGGCGCCTTGCGCAAGGTTCTCGTGGTCATGGCCGCCGAAGCGAGGGCGGCGGCCGAGACGCCGCGGCCCTGAAGCCCACGCATCCCCGCTCGGCCGGCATGCCGCGCGGGCCGACGACGGGGGGAGGGGCCTCAGACCTCTTCGGCGGCCGACTTTTCCGTCTCGGCCTCGTCGCCGTCCGTCTCGGCGTCCTCGGTCTCGGCTTCGGCGGCCTCCGGCTCGGGCTGAGCTTCGGCGCCGGGCGAGGGCCGGGTGCGGCGGCGGCTCCAGCCGGGCGTCGCGCGCGGCGCGCCGCGGGTGACTTCCTCGTTGCCTTCCAACACGCGCTTCACCCGCGCGTTGAAGTCCGACATCGAGATGCTGGGCGAGCGCCCGTTGGGGGGAGTGCGAGCCATTCGGGGGCCTTCCGCTTCGTAGCCCAAGGCACGGGATTGCGCGGAGGGAAGCTCTCTAGATAGGGCGGAACGTGCGGAAACCGAAGGGCCGAGGCGCGGAGCGCGGCGCTGAGCGGGTCTGCACGCCCTCTTTCGCCCCGCGACGACGCCCGCGCTTGGCGCTCTCCCCCGCGGCTGCTATCCCGCGGGCGACCGACACCGCCTCCTCACATCAGACGGCGCGCAGCGATGGCCCTTCGGCCGGCCGCACGCGCGCCGGAGATCCGCATCGATGACGACTACGCCGATCGACAACATCCGCAACTTCTCGATCGTCGCGCATATCGACCACGGCAAGTCGACGCTCGCCGACCGCCTGATCCAGACGACGGGTACCGTGGCGCTGCGCGACATGAGCGAGCAGATGCTCGACTCGATGGACATCGAGAAGGAGCGCGGCATCACCATCAAGGCGCAGACCGTGCGCCTGGAATACAAGGCCGAGGACGGCAAGAACTACGTCCTCAACCTGATGGACACGCCCGGCCACGTCGACTTCGCCTACGAGGTCTCGCGCTCGCTCGCCGCCTGCGAGGGCTCGCTGCTGGTGGTGGATGCGAGCCAGGGCGTCGAGGCGCAGACGCTGGCCAACGTCTACCAGGCGCTCGACGCCAACCACGAGATCGTCCCGGTCCTCAACAAGATCGACCTGCCGGCCGCCGAGCCCGAGCGCATTCGCGCGCAGATCGAGGAGGTGATCGGCATCGACGCCTCGGAAGCGGTCGCGATCTCGGCCAAGAGCGGCCTCAACATCGAGGCGGTGCTGGAGGCCATCGTCAAGCGCCTGCCGCCGCCCAAGGGCGACCGCGACGCGCCCCTCAAGGCGCTGCTGGTGGACAGCTGGTACGACGTCTACCTCGGCGTCGTCGTGCTGGTGCGCATCGTCGACGGCGTGCTCAAGAAGGGCATGAACATCCGCATGATGCGGGCCGACGCGGTGCACGGCGTCGACAAGATCGGCGTGTTCCGGCCGAAGATGGCCGACATCGGCGAGCTCGGGCCCGGCGAGGTCGGCTTCTTCACCGGCTCGATCAAGGAGGTCGCCGACACCCGCGTCGGCGACACGCTCACGGAGGACAAGCGCCCGTGCAAGGAGATGCTGCCGGGCTTCAAGGACGTGCAGTCGGTGGTGTTCTGCGGGCTGTTCCCCGTCGACGCGGCCGAGTTCGAGACCCTGCGCAGCGCCATGAGCAAGCTCCGGCTCAACGACGCGTCGTTCTCCTACGAGATGGAGACCTCCGCCGCGCTCGGCTTCGGCTTCCGCTGCGGCTTCCTCGGGCTCCTGCACCTCGAGATCATCCAGGAGCGCCTGGAGCGCGAGTTCAACCTCGACCTGATCTCGACGGCGCCCTCCGTCGTCTACCACCTTCAGATGACCGACGGCACGGTGAAGGAGCTGCACAACCCGGCCGACATGCCGGACGTGATGAAGATCACGGCGATCGAGGAGCCGTGGATCCGCGCCACCATCCTCACGCCGGACGACTACCTCGGCGGCGTGCTCAAGCTGTGCCAGGACCGGCGCGGCACGCAGGTCGACCTCAACTACGTGGGCAAGCGCGCCATGGTCGTCTACGACCTGCCGCTGAACGAGGTGGTGTTCGACTTCTACGACCGCCTCAAGTCGATCTCGAAGGGCTACGCGTCGTTCGACTACCACATCTCCGACTATCGTGAGGGCGACCTCGTCAAGATGTCGATCCTCGTCAACGCCGAGCCGGTCGACGCCCTCTCGATGCTGGTCCACCGCTCCCGCGCCGAGCATCGCGGCCGCGCCATGTGCGAGAAGCTGAAGGACCTGATCCCGCGCCACCTGTTCCAGATCCCGGTCCAGGCGGCGCTCGGCGGCAAGATCATCGCCCGCGAGACCATCAAGGCGCTGTCCAAGGACGTGACCGCCAAGTGCTACGGCGGCGACATCTCGCGCAAGCGCAAGCTCCTGGACAAGCAGAAGGAAGGCAAGAAGAAGATGCGCCAGTTCGGGCGCGTCGAGATCCCGCAGGAGGCGTTCATCGCCGCGTTGAAGATGGACGATTGAGCTTTTCGGCGCCCTGGGGTTCACTGGGCCGTGTGACGGAATCGGTGCGGCGACCCACGCGCTGTACCGGCGGCGCGGCCTTCGTGCCGGGTGACGGTGATACGCGATGCAGCGCAGCGAAGTGATCGCCAGACTGACTGAGCGGGCGGGGCATCTTCAGGAGGCCGGCATACTCGCGCTCTACCTTTTCGGCTCCGTCGCCCGTGACGAGGCCGGCCTCGACAGCGACGTCGACCTGTTCGTCGACCCGCAATACGAACGGTTCGGCTTCGTCGAATTGTTCAGGACGGAGGCCTACCTGGCTCAAGCCCTCGGCTGCCGGGTCGACCTGACGACGCGGGAAGGGCTGCATCCTCAATTGCGGGCCGAGATCGAACGCGAGGCCATCCAGGTCCTGTGATGAAGCGGTCGGCGATTGCGCGCCTCACGGACATCCTGACGATGATCGACGCGGCGGCGGACATCGTCGCGGGACGAACGTTGGCCGATTATCGCATGGACTTGGTGATGCGCCTCGCCGTCGAACGATGTGTCGAGATCGTATCGGAAGCGAGCCGGCACGTGCCGCCGGATGCGAAGACACGCTTTCCGTCCGTACCGTGGTCCGAGATCGCAGCCGTCGGCAACAAGCTTCGGCACGAGTACAATCGCATCGACGACCTCATCCTTTGGAAGATCGCGACGGTGTCGCTTCCCGAGCTTCGCCCGATCATCGCGGCGATCCTGAGCGAGGCGTCGGCTGGCTGAGCGGCGCTGCGCGCGACGCCCGCCATCGGCGCGACGTCGTGGCGAACGCGGCATCCGTCACCGGCCCCGATCCACGAGCCGGAACCGCGCTGCACCGCAAAAGGTTCGCCCTCCGAAAACCGGAGCCGAACCGATGCGGATCACCACCGTCGCCGACCACGTCGTCGAGACCCTGCAGGAGGCCGGCGTCCGGCGCATCTACGGGGTCGTCGGCGACAGCCTGAACGCGATCACCGAGGCGATCCGGGCCCGCGGCGTGATCGCGTGGATCCACGTCCGCCACGAGGAATCCGGGGCCTTCGCCGCCGGCGCCGAGAGCCAGATCACCGGCGAGCTCGCGGTCTGCGCCGGCTCGTGCGGCCCCGGCCACGTCCACCTCATCAACGGCCTCTACGATTGCCACCGCTCGCGCACGCCCGTCCTGGCGATCGTGGCGCACATCCCGTCGGCCGAGATCGGCTCGGGCTACTTCCAGGAGACGCACCCGACCGAGCTGTTCCGCGGCTGCAGCCACTACTGCGAGCAGGTCTCCGACCCCGCCCAGCTTCCCTACGTGCTGGAGAACGCGATGCGCGCCGCGATCGGGCAGCGCGGCGTCGCGGTCGTCGTCATCCCCGGCGACGTCGCGCTCAAGGACGCGCCGGCCCGCGCGGTCGCGACGAAGGCTGGCCTCGTGCCCCCGAAGCCAGTGGTGCGGCCGGCCGAGGCCGACCTGGACGCGCTCGCCGCGCTCCTCAATGGCGCGAAGAAGATCACGCTGCTCTGCGGCCGGGGCTGCGCGGGCGCGCATGCCGAGCTGCTGCAGCTGGCCGAGGCCCTGAAGAGCCCGATCGTCCACGCGCTCGGCGGCAAGGAATACGTCGAGTACGACAACCCCTACGACGTCGGCATGACCGGGCTGATCGGGTTCTCGTCCGGCTACGCGGCCATGCACGGCTGCGAGACCCTGTTGATGCTCGGCACCGGCTTTCCCTACAAGCAGTTCTACCCGGCCGACGCGAAGGTGGCGCAGGTGGATCTGCGCCCGGAGGAGCTCGGGCGCCGCTGCCGGCTCGACCTCGGCCTCGTCGGCGACGTCGGCGCCACGATCCAGGCGCTGCTGCCGAAGCTCGCGGTCAAGACCGACCGCGCCTGGCTCGACGGCAGCCTCAAGCACTACGCCAAGGCGCGCGCCGGCCTCGACGAGCTGGCGGAGGGCAAGCCCGGGCGCAAGCCGATCCACCCGCAGCACCTCACCCGTCTCTTAAGCGAGGCGGCCGCCGACGACGCGGTCTTCACCGCCGACGTCGGCACCCCGACGATCTGGGCGGCGCGCTACCTCAAGATGAACGGCCGGCGCCGCCTCATCGGCTCCTGGGTGCACGGCTCGATGGCCAACGCCATGGTGCAGGGCATCGGCGTCCAGGCGGCGGCCCCGCGGCGCGAGGTGATCGCGCTCTGCGGCGACGGCGGCTTCAGCATGCTGATGGGCGACTTCCTGACGCTGCGCCAGCATCGGCTGCCGCTGAAGGTGGTGGTGTTCAACAACGGCTCGCTCGGCTTCGTCGAGATGGAGATGAAGGCCGCGGGCTACCTCGAGACCGGCGTCGCGCTGGACAACCCCGACTTCGCCGCGATGTCGCGGGCGGCCGGCATCTTCGCGATCCGCGTCGAGGATCCGGGCGAGCTGGAAGGCGCGATCCGCGAGTTCCTGGCCTTCGACGGCCCGTCGCTGCTCGACGTGGCGGTGGCGCGCAACGAGCTGTCGATCCCGCCCAAGATCGACGGGCAGCAGGTCAAGGGCTTCAGCCTCTACATGCTGCGCGCGGTGATGAGCGGACGCGGTGACGCGGTCCTCGACCTCGCCAAGACCAACCTGATTCGATAGACCGGATTGAAATCGTTCCAGGGCGCGCCGCGGCGCGCGCATGGCGCGTTCGAGACATTCGGGAGGGCGCGCATGGCCCGGCAGCGGAACATCTGGCGCCTCGCGCGCCGCCCCGTCGGCACGATCGCCGAGGGCGACCTCGCCTACGGCTCGGAGGCGCTGCCCGAGCTGCAGCCCGGGCAGTTCCTGCTGCAGGTCCTGTACCTGTCGCTCGATCCGACGAACCGGATCTGGATGAGCGATGCCGAGCAGTACATGCCGCCGGTCGGCCTCGGCGAGCCGATGCGGGGCCTCGTCGCCGGCCGGGTGGTCGAGAGCCGAAAGGACGGGGTCGAGGTCGGTGCGCTCTATGCCGGGATGGGCGCCTGGGCCGACCACATGGTCACCGACGGCCAGGGCCTGCAGCCCCTGGCCCTGCCGCCGGGCGTGCCGCTCTCGGTGGGCTTCGGCGTGTTCGGCCTCGTCGGCCCGACGGCGTATTTCGGCCTGCTCGACATCGGCCGCCCCAAGGCCGGCGAGACCCTGGTGGTCTCGGCCGCCGCCGGCGGCGTCGGCCAGATCGTCGGGCAGATCGGCAAGATCAAGGGCTGCCGGGTGATCGGCATCGCCGGCGGCCCGGAGAAGTACCGGTTCGTCGTCGACGAGCTCGGGTTCGACGCCGCGATCGACTACCGCAACGAGGATGTCGGCGCCCGTCTCGACGCGCTGGCGCCCGACGGCGTCGACATCAACTTCGAGCAGGTCGGGGGGGCGGTCTCCGACGCGGTGTTCGCCCGGATGCGCCTGTTCGGGCGGATGCCGCTGTGCGGCCTGATCGCCTCCTACAACGACACCGCGGAGCGCCCGGGGCCAGCGGCGTCCGCGGCGTGGCGGCAGATGCTGATGCGCCGGCTCACGGTGCAGGGCTTCATCGTCACCGACTACGCCGCGCGCTGGGACGAGGCGGTGCAGGCGCTCGGCGGCTGGATGGCGGAAGGCCGGATCAAGACCCGGCAGGACGTCCGGCCGGGCCTCGAGCGGGCGCTCGAGCACCTCGACACCCTCTACACCGGCGGCAACTTCGGCAAGCTGCTGGTCGAGGTCGGCGCCTGAGGGCGTCGGCGAACGGCCGATGCGGACGGCCGGGGGAATCGGCCGAGGAAGATGGCAGGAACATGCGGATCGGACTGTTCGTCCCCTGTTACGTCGACGCCTTCGAGCCGGAGGTCGGCATCGCCACGCTCGAACTGCTGGAGCGACTCGGGCTCGATGTGGCGTACCCGTTCGACCAGACCTGCTGCGGCCAGCCGATGACCAACACCGGCTGCCACGCGGAGGCCGCCGCCACGGAAGCCCTGTTCGTCAAGAACTTCGCCCCGTTCGATTACGTCGTCGCGCCCTCGGGCAGCTGCGTGCACCAGGTCCGCGAGCACCTCACCGCGATCCCGCAGACGGAGGAGGTGGTCGGCGTGCGGCGCAAGACCTTCGAGCTGGTCGAGTTCCTGCACGACGTGCTGAAGATCGAGGAGTTCCCCTGGGCGTCGTTCCCGCACAAGGTCGCCTACCACTCGAACTGCAATGCCCTGCGCGGCATCCACCACGCCCGGCCCTCCGAGATCGTCGCGCCGCCCTACTCGAAGCCGCTCGACCTGCTCTCCAAGGTGAAGGGCATCGAGATCGTGTCGCTGACGCGGCCCGACGAGTGCTGCGGCTTCGGCGGCACCTTCTCGGTGTTCGAGCCGGCGGTCTCCGCCAAGATGGGCTACGACAAGGTGACCGATCAGGCGCGCGCCGGGGCGGCCTACGTCGTCTCGGCCGATTCCTCGTGCATGATGCACCAGAAGGGCTGCGCCGAGCGCCTCGGCGTGCCGCTGAAGTACATCCACATCGCGCAGGTCCTCAACGGAGCCGCCGCATGAGCATCGAAGATCTCACGCCCCGCGAGACCGGCGGCATGATCCATCCCGAGGTCCGCGCGCCCGTCGACGAGAGCGAGCGCCACCAGGACGGCGGCCGCCTCCAGCACGCCGAGGCGGCCTCGAAGCCGATCGCCGCGCCGAAGACGCGCGAGCCGCAGCCGCGCGGGGCCAAGATCCGCGGCAACCGGCCGATCGACCAGGGCGAGGCCGCCGAGCGCTTCCTCGCCGCGCCGCTGCATCAGGCGGCGCACGACGAGCGCCTGTGGGACCTGCGCAAGAAGCGCGACGTCTCGGCCCACGGCATCCCCGAATGGGAGGAGCTTCGCGAGATCGCCTCGAGCATCAAGGCGCACACGCTGAGCCGCCTCGATACCTATCTCGAGCAGTTCGAGGCGGCGGCGAAGGCCAACGGCGTCCACGTCCACTGGGCCGCGGACGGGGCCGACCACAACCGCATCGTGCTCGAGATCCTCCGCAGCCACGGCGCGAGGACGCTGGTGAAGTCGAAGTCGATGCTCACCGAGGAGTGCGGCTTCCGGCACCACATGGCAGCCAGCGGGATCGAGATCATCGAGACCGATCTCGGCGAGCGCATCCAGCAGCTCGACAACGAGGAGCCGAGCCACATCGTGGCGCCGGCCGTCCACAAGACCCGGATGGACGTCGCCGAGGTCTTCGCGAAGACGCTGGGCACCGACCCGGACAACGACGACGCCCACTACCTCGCCGAGAGCCAGCGCGAGACCACGCGCCCCTACATCCTCAACGCCGATGCCGGGATGACCGGCTGCAACTTCGCCATCGCCGAGACCGGCACGGTCGTCACCTGCACCAACGAGGGCAACGCCGACCTCTCCGGCAACGTGCCGCCGCTGCAGATCCACTCGATCGGCATCGAGAAGATCATTCCGCGTATCGAGGACCTCGGCGTCTTCATCCGCCTGCTGTCGCGCTCGGCGCTCGGCTCGCCGATCACCCAGTACACCTCGCATTTCCGCGGGCCGCGGCCGGGCACCGAGATGCACTACGTGCTGGTCGACAACGGCCGCTCCGAGCGCCTCGGCATGGAGGAGTTCTGGACCTCGCTGAAATGCATCCGCTGCGGCGCCTGCATGAACACCTGCCCGGTCTACCGCCGCTCGGGCGGGCTCTCCTACGGGGCGACCTATGCCGGGCCGATCGGCCTGATCATCGACCCGACCTTCAACAAGCGGAAATACTCGACGCTGCCGTTCTCCTCGACGATGAACGGCTCCTGCACCAACGTCTGCCCGGTGAAGATCAACATCCATGAGCAGATCTTCGCCTGGCGCAAGGTGCTGGCCGAGGAGCACCAGATCCCGCTCCTGAAGCAGGGCATGATGAAGGCGGCCGGCGCCGTGCTGAGCCGCCCGGCCGCCTTCCGCGCGGCGATCGGCACGGCGGATTCGGCGCTGCGCGCGCTGCCGCGCTTCGCCGTCTACAACCCGCTCAACACCTGGGGGAAGAAGCGCGAGATGCCCGACGCCCCGAAGCAGAGCTTCCACGCCTGGTACAAGCAGAACCGCATGGCCGGCGCGGCGAAGAAGGACGTGTCGTGAGCGCCGGCACCCGCGCGGCGACGCTGGCCGCGATCCGCCGGAACCGGCCGGCCGGCGACCACCCGCTGCCGCAGGTCCCGGTCTTCGCCCCGCTGGTCGCCGACGACCACGTCGCGGCCTTCACCGAGGCGCTGAAGCGCATGGGCGGGCGCGTGGTCGAGGCCGGCCCCGCCGGCGATTCGCTCGGCCACGTGCGCGAGCGCCTGGACGCGGCGAAGGTCGTCGCCTCCGCCGTGCCGGAACATGCCGGCAACCGCGACCTCTCCGCCGTCACCCGGCCGCAGGCGGTCGACGACGTCGATGTCGCGATCGTGCGCGCCCGCTTCGGCATCGCCGAGACCGGATCGGTGTTGTTCACCGAGGCCGAGCTGGTGGTGAACGCGGTGGCCTACCTCGCCCAGCACCTCGTGGTGCTGCTCGACCCCGCCGACATCGTCGTCAACGTCCAGGCGGCCTACAAGCGGCCGGACTTCGCCGGGGCGGCCTACGCCGTCCTGCACACCGGCCCCTCCGCCACCGCTGACATCGAGGGCGTATTGATCCACGGGGCGCAGGGCGTGCGCTCGCTGACCGTCGTCCTGTTGCCGCGCCGCGACGTTCGGACCGCCTGATCGATCGCGCCGTCGAGCTCGGGGAACCTCGGAACGGGCGTGCTCCTTGCTTGGGCTAGACCCTCGGCAACGCTACGGAGGCCCGATGCGCTACACTCTCGGCTGCAGCCTGTCCTACAACATCCTTTCGGACACGACCTTCATCTTCAACCTGGAGGTCGCGCGCCTGCGAAGCCTTGAGATTCTCAGCGAATCCCTCGTGCTGACGCCGAACCTGAAGCGCGACATCTACACGACGCCCGATCTGCTCAACCGTTACCTCGGCGTCAACGTGCCGATGGGCCAATTCGCGCTGGAATACAACGCCGAGGTCGAGCTCACCGTCCACCGGGCCGACCCGGCGACGATCAACGAGACGCCGATCTCGGCGCTGCCGCTCGACATCCTGCCGTTCCTGCTGCCGAGCCGCTTCGTCTCGTCCGATCGGCTGACGCCGTTCGCCCAGGCCGAGTTCGGCGCGCTGCCGAAGGGGCATCAACGGGTCAACCAGATCTGCAACTGGATCCACGACCACATGACCTACAAGCCGGGCACCAGCGACGGCGAGACCACCGCCGACGAGAGCCTGCTCAAGCGCGCGGGCGTGTGCCGCGACTTCGCGCATATCGGCACCGCCTTCTGCCGCGCGCTGGGCATCCCCGCCCGCTTCGTGTCCTGCTACGCGCACGGCCTGGTGCCGAGCGACTTCCACGCGGTGTTCGAGGCCTATCTCGACGGGCGCTGGTGGCTGTTCGACGCGACCCGCCAAGCCGATCTCGACGGCCTAGTGCGCATCGGCGTCGGCCGGGATGCCGCCGAGATCGCGTTCTCGACGCCCTACGGCAACATGCAGCCGGTCAACCAGCAGATCCGCATCACGCGCTCGGACGGCCTCGGCAGCCCGCCCCAGCGCACGGTCGACGCGATCTCGACGGAGGTGCCGGCGCCGCATGCGGGCGCGGCGTAGGGTTCGCCATCGAACACGGAGGGCATATACTTCTCTTTCCCTCGCGGAGAGGGCCTGCCGCTGGTTCGATAAAGGACTCCCATGGCCTACCGCCACGTCGTCGGCCCGCGCAGCTGGGCGTTCGCCGACCTTGCCGAGCTGATGGCGAAGGCGACGCCGGTCCGCTCCGGCGACCGGCTCGCGGGGCTCGCCGCGGAATCGGCGGAGGAGGGGTCGGCCGCGCGCTGGTGCCTCGCCGACGTGCCGCTGCGCGAGATCCTGGCCAAGCCCCTGATCGCCTACGAGGACGACGACGTCACCCGGCTGATCCTCGACGGCCACGATGCGGCGGCGTTCGCCGAGATCGCGCACCTCACCGTCGGCGACTTTCGCGAATTCCTGCTCGTCGCGACCAGCGAGACGCTGGCGCGAATCGCGCCCGGGATCACGCCGGAGATGGCGGCGGCGGTCTCGAAGATCTCGCGCAACCAGGACCTGATCCTGATCGCCCGGAAGTGCCGGGTGGTGACCCGGTTCCGCAACACCATCGGCCTGCCCGGCACGATGGCCGTGCGGCTGCAGCCGAACCACCCGACCGACGATCCCGCCGGGATCACGGCGGCGATCCTCGACGGGTTGTCCTACGGCTGCGGCGACGCGGTGATCGGCATCAACCCGGCCTCGGACTCGGTGGCCGCGCTGGGCAAGCTCCTCCACCTCCTCGACGCGATCATCCAGCGCCATGCGATCCCGACGCAGGGCTGCGTGCTGACCCACGTCACCACCACCCTCGAGGCGATGAACCGTGGGCTGCCGGTCGACCTCGTGTTCCAGTCGATCGCCGGCACGCAGGGCGCCAATGCCGGGTTCGGCGTCACGCTGGCGATCCTGAAGGAGGCGCACGAGGCGATGCTGGCGCTGAAGCGCGGGACGGTCGGCGACAACGGCATGTACTTCGAGACCGGGCAGGGCTCGGCGCTGTCCGCGAACGCCCATCACGGCATCGACCAGCAGACGCTGGAGGCGCGGGCCTACGCGGTGGCGCGCCCGTTCCGGCCGCTTCTCGTCAACACCGTCGTCGGCTTCATCGGGCCGGAATACCTCTACGACGGCAAGGAGATCATCCGCGCCGGGCTCGAGGACCACTTCTGCGGCAAGCTGATGGGCGTCCCGCTCGGCGTGGACGTCTGCTACACCAACCACGCCGAGGCCGACCAGAACGACATGGACGTGCTGCTGACGCTGCTGGGGGCGGCCGGCTGCACCTACGTGATGGGCGTGCCCGGCGCCGACGACGTGATGCTGAACTACCAATCCACCTCGTTCCACGACTCCCTCTACGTCCGCGAGGTTCTGGGCCTCAAGCGCGCCCCCGAGTTCGAGGCGTGGCTGCACGCCCTCGGGATGACGGACGATCACGGCACGCTGCTGCCCGCCGAGCCGGGATCGCCGCTGCTCGCCGACGCTTCGGGGCTCGCCGCATGAGCGAGGACGCAAAGGTCTGGGCGCGGCTCGCCGGGCTGACGCCCGCCCGGATCGGCCTCGGGCGGGCCGGGAGCGGCCTGCCGACCCGCGAGGTCCTGCGCTTCGGCCTCGCCCACGCCCAGGCCCGCGACGCCGTGCACGCGCCGATGGATGCCGATGCGATCGCACGGGCGATCGGGGCGTTGGGTTTCGCGACGCTCCGGGTCGCCTCGCGGGGGGCCGACCGCGCGACCTACCTGCGCCGGCCCGACCTCGGGCGCGCCTTGGCGGAGGAGGGCCGCCAGGCCCTCGAGCAGGCCGCCGGCGATCCGGTCGATCTCGCGATCGTCGTCGCCGACGGGTTGTCGGCCCGTGCCGTGCACGAGGGCGCGGCCGGTTTCCTTGCGGCCTTCAAGCCGCATGCCGACCGGGCCGGCTGGCGGCTCGCGCCGGTGGTCGTCGCAACGCAGGCCCGCGTCGCGCTCGGCGACGCCGTCGGCAGCGCCCTCAAGGCCCGCGCGGTGGCTGTGCTGATCGGCGAGCGTCCCGGCCTGTCCTCGCCCGACAGCCTTGGGATCTACCTCACCTTCGCGCCGCGCCCCGGCCGCTCGGACGCCGAGCGCAACTGCATCTCGAACGTCCGCCCCGCCGGGCTCTCGCACCCGCTCGCCGCGTTCAAGCTCGACTGGCTCCTGACCCAGGCCTTCGCCCGCGGGCTGACCGGCGTGTCCCTGAAGGACGAGAGCGACGCCGCGCTTGCCGCCCCCGAGCCGACGCGGTCCCTGCCGCAGCCCTGAGCGCCCCGCTCGACGTCCCAGCATTCGCTCGGCCGACGGTTCACCGGGGCGCCGGGCTCGGGAGCGACCAAGTATTCGCGGCGCAAGCGCGGCTGTGGCGATGTCGCAACACCGCGAAAGCATCCCGGGTTTGCCCCGAGACCTGCCTTCAACCGCCGCGATCCCGCCATAAACCGGGACCACCTCAGCATCCGCGGTAAACGGCTTTTCCCCCAACCGGTTACCGCTCGGTTGCGAGCGATTCCAAGAGCGTGGTCGAGCCTCCTCGCGCAACGTCGGTCGACGCTGCGGGACGGTCGTTCGCACCCCGCCGGGGATCGGCCGATGCGTAGCGGACCCGGGGGTGCGGGACAGGTCATGGACGCGCCTACGAACGACAAGTCGAAGCTGCCGAGCCGCCACGTCACGGAGGGGGCCGACCGCGCGCCGCACCGCTCGTATCTCTATGCGATGGGCCTGACCAAGCAGCAGATCCACCAGCCGCTCGTCGGCGTGGCGTCGTGCTGGAACGAGGCCGCCCCGTGCAACATCTCGCTCATGCGCCAGGCGCAGGCGGTGAAGAAGGGCGTCGCGGCCGCCCACGGCACCCCGCGCGAGTTCTGCACCATCACCGTCACCGACGGCATCGCCATGGGGCACGCCGGCATGCGCGCCTCGCTGCCGTCGCGCGAGGTCATCGCCGATTCCGTCGAGCTGACCATGCGCGGCCACGCCTACGACGCCCTGGTCGGCCTCGCCGGCTGCGACAAGTCGCTGCCGGGCATGATGATGGCGATGGTGCGCCTCAACGTGCCGTCGATCTTCATCTACGGCGGCTCGATCCTGCCGGGCTCGTTCCGCGGCCGCCCGGTCACCGTGCAGGACCTGTTCGAGGCGGTCGGCAAGGTCGCGGTCGGCGACATGAGCCTCGACGACCTCGACGAGCTCGAGCAGGTCGCCTGCCCCTCGGCCGGCGCCTGCGGCGCGCAGTTCACCGCCAACACCATGGCCACCGTCTCCGAGGCGATCGGCCTTGCGCTGCCCTACTCGGCCGGCGCGCCGGCGCCTTACGAGATCCGCGACCAGTTCTGCGCCACCGCCGGCGAGAAGGTGATGGAGCTGCTGGCCAAGAACATCCGCCCGCGCGACATCGTCACCCGCAAGTCCCTGGAGAACGCCGCTGCTGCCGTCGCCGCGTCCGGCGGCTCGACCAACGCCGCGCTCCACCTGCCGGCGATCGCGCACGAGTGCGGGATCAAGTTCGACCTGTTCGACGTCGCCGAGATCTTCCGGCGCACGCCCTACGTCGCCGACCTGAAGCCGGGCGGCCGCTACGTCGCCAAGGACATGTTCGAGGTCGGCGGCATCCCGCTCCTGATCAAGACCCTGCTCGACCACGGCTTCATCCACGGCGATTGCATGACGGTGACCGGCCGCACCATCGCCGAGAACATGGAGCACGTCCGCTGGAACCCGGACCAGGACGTGGTCCGCTCGGCCGGCAGCCCGATCACCCCGACCGGCGGCGTCGTCGGCCTCAAGGGCAACCTCGCCACCGAGGGCGCGATCGTGAAGGTCGCCGGCATGCCGCTGGACAAGCAGGTCTTCACCGGCCCGGCGCGGGTGTTCGACGGCGAGGAGGCCTGCTTCGAGGCCGTCCAGAAGCGCACCTACAAGGAGGGCGAGGTCCTGGTGATCCGCTACGAGGGCCCGAAGGGTGGCCCCGGCATGCGCGAGATGCTGTCTACCACCGCCGCGCTCTACGGCCAGGGCATGGGCGACAAGGTCGCCCTCATCACCGACGGGCGCTTCTCCGGCGCCACCCGCGGCTTCTGCGTCGGCCATGTCGGGCCCGAGGCGGCGGTGGGCGGGCCGATCGGCCTGCTGCGCGACGGCGACATGATCACGCTCGACGCGATCAAGGGCACCCTCGACGTGGCGCTCTCCGCCGCCGAGCTCGACGCGCGCCGCAAGGCGTGGACGCCGCGGACCAATTCCGCGACCTCCGGCTACCTCTGGAAGTACGCGCAGACCGTCGGACCCGCCGTGAACGGCGCCGTGACCCATCCGGGCGGCGCCGAGGAGATCCAGAGCTATGCGGACGTCTAGGACCGACCGCGACCGGCCGGACCGGGCCGATCCCCGTCGGTCCCGCGGCGGGCTGAACGTGCACTTGCGCGGCCTCGCGCTCGCCGCGACGGCGGTCGCGACCCTGCTCGCCGGCACGCCGGCGACGGAGGCGCTCGACGCCAGCGTCCGCACGCCCGTGCCGGAGAAGAGCTACCGCAGCGCCAAGGACGCGCTGCGGGCCGGCGTGCGCGAGTACAATGCCGGCGACAAGGAGGGCGCGGCCCGCGCGCTCGAATACGCCGCCGACCAGGGCCACGCGCTCGCCCTGTGGAAGCTCGGCCGGATGTACGCCGAGGGCGACGGCGTCCCGCACGACGACCTGAAGGCGTTCGAGTTCTTTTCGCGGATCGCCGATTCCGGCACCGACGACGGGCCCGACGCGCAGACCTCGGCGGTGACGGCGAGCGCCTTCACCGCGCTCGGCAGCTACTTCCTCGACGGGATCAAGGGCACCTACGTGCGCCCGAACCCCGAGCGGGCCTACGACATGTTCAACTACGCGGCGTCGTATTTCGGCGACCCGAACGCGCAGTACAACCTCGCCCGCCTCTACCTCGACGGCACCGGCGTCGAGGCCGACGCGCGCCAGGCCGCGCGCTGGTTCAACCTCGCCGCCGAGAAGGGCCACCACCCGGCCCAGGCGCTCTTGGGCGACATGCTGATGAACGGCATGGGCGGCGTGCCGGTGCAGCGCGCCCGCGGCCTGATGTGGCTCTCGCTGGCCCGCGAGGGCGTCGAGGGGCGCAAGGACGCGTGGATCGTCGCGCTCTACGAGAAGAACTGGGCGGCGGCCAGCGACGAGGACCGCGCCGAGGCGCAGGCCCAGGTGCAGACGGTGGGCTCGATCAAGCGCCGCCGCTGAACCCGGGCGGGCACGACGGCCCGGCCGGGGCGATGTCATATCCTGCGACGCGAATCGAACCCGGCACGGGTTCCTCCCTCCCCCGCCGAGGGGGGAGGGAGACGCGCTGAACCGAGTCCATCAGTAACGCGGTCTATCGGACGGCGCTCAGCCCTTGCGCGCGGCCATGGCCGTGACGAAGGACGGGCGCGCCAGGATGCCGTCGACGTAGGCCGCGAGCTTCGGCCAGCGGGCGGCGTCGATCTTCGCGTCCGCGAGGTGGAAGTTGTAGAAGCCGGTCGCGATCGCGATGTCGGCGATCGAGAAGGCGTCGCCGACCAGGAACGCGCCGTCGATCCGACCCTCGAGGTGGTCGAACAGCGGCGGCAGGTCGGTGTCGAGCGACTTGGCGACCGCGGCGTCGTCGCAGGGCTTGCCCATCATGTTGGGCTTCAGCACCCGCTCGCGGAACGCCACGACCAGCGGGCCGAACAGCTCCGTGTCGCCGAACTTGTCGTACCAGACCGCGCGGCCGAGCGCCTTCGCGTCGGCCGGCATCAGCGCCGGGTCCGGGTGCTTGCGCTCGAGGTACCACAGGATCGCGGAGGAATCGGCGAGCTTGAAGCCGTCGTCGTCGATCGCCGGGATCTTGCCGAGCGGGCTCGCCGCCTGGAACGCCGCATCGGGCGCGTGGAACATGCAGGGCACGTGCTCGTAGGGCACGCCCTTCTCGGCGAGCGCCACGAGGATCTTGCGGACGTAGGGCGAATAGCCGGTGCCGTAGACGATCATGCTGGTTCTGGACCCATCGGGTTTGCGGAGGGCGTCTCGTAGCACGGATCCCGTCGGCACGGCCGCGACCGGCCCCCCCGGATGCGGTCGGACCGCTGCGGCCATTCGACGGGCCATCGGAACTTGGCCGTACGATCGGGCACTTACCCGCACGAGCCCGCACCTCCGTGGGCCGCGATTCCGCCGTCACGAGAGGATTTCCATGAAAGCGCTGTGCTGGCACGGCAAGGGCGACATCCGCTGCGACACGGTCCCCGATCCGCGGATCGAGGATGCGCGCGACATCATCATCAAGGTGACGTCCTGCGCCATCTGCGGCTCGGACCTCCACCTGATGGACGGCCAGATGCCGACCATGGAGGCGGGCGACGTGCTCGGCCACGAGTTCATGGGCGAGGTCGTCGAGGTCGGGCAGGGCTTCACCAAGTTCAGGAAGGGCGACCGCGTGGTCGTGCCGTTCAACATCAATTGCGGCGAATGCCGCCAGTGCCGGCTCGGGAACTACTCCGTCTGCCAGCGCTCGAACCGCAACGCCGCCATGGCCGCCGCCCAGTTCGGCTACACCACCGCCGGCCTGTTCGGCTACTCGCACCTCACCGGCGGCTACGGCGGCGGGCAGGCCGAGTACGTGCGCGTGCCGATGGCCGACGTCGCGCCGATGCTGGCGCCCGAGGGCGTCGACGACGAGTCGCTGCTGTTCCTCACCGACATCCTGCCGACCGGATGGCAGGGCGCCGAGCATTGCGAGATCAAGGGCGGCGAGATCATCGCGGTCTGGGGCGCGGGCCCGGTCGGCTTGTTCGCGATCCAGTCCGCCAAGATCATGGGCGCCGAGCGCATCATCGCGATCGACACGGTGCCCGAGCGCCTGGCGCTCGCCCGCACCTACGGCGCGACCGACATCATCGACTACGCGAAGGAAGACGTGTTCGAGCGGATCAAGGAGATCAGCAAGGGCGAGGGCGCCGACGGCGTCATCGACTGCGTCGGCATGGAGGCCAGCGCCGGCCATGGCGTCGCCAGCCTCGTCAACACGATCCAGGAGAAGCTGACCTCGACCGAGCGGCCCTACGCCCTGATGGAGGCGATCAAGGCGGTGCGCCCCTGCGGCATCGTCTCGGTGCCCGGCGTCTACGGCGGCCCGATCCGGGTCAACATGGGCATGATCGTCCAGAAGGGCCTGACCATGAAGAGCGGGCAGACCCACGTGAAGCGCTACCTGGAGACGCTGACCAAGCTGATCCAGGAGGGGAAGATCGACATGACGTCGATGATCACCCACCGCTCCACCAACCTCGCCGACGGGCCGGACCTCTACAAGACGTTCCGGGACAAGAAGGACGGTTGCGTGAAGGTCGTGTTCCACCCGAACTAACCGACGGGGCGATGCTGGCGCGGTCCGGAACGGACCGTCGCCGGCGTCGCTCGCCGCGGGGGCTCACGCCGCCCGCGCGTTCGCCGTCGGCGCGAAATGGCCGAGGTAGCGCGTGCCGATCGCCGTCACCGGCAGCACGACGAAGACGTCGGTGGTGCCGAACTGGCGGTCGATCACCGCCCCGTCGCCGAAGGTGGCGCCGACGCGGAGATAGCCCTTGATCAACGGCGGCAGCGCCTGCAGGGCGGCCTTCGGGTCGATCGCCTCGCGGTCGAGCCGGTCCATCGGCACGTAGCGCTCGGGCAGCGCCCGGGCCCGCCAGCCGTCGGGCGCACGGGCATGGTGGTGCAGGAAGCTCAGGGGAAGCGCGAGGCGGGAGGGATCGGTGCCGTCGAGGCTGGCGCAGCCGATCAGCGCGTCGATGCGGTGGTGCAGCACGTAGGCGTAGATGCCGGCCCAGAGCAGCTCGACCGTGCGCTTGGTGCGATAGGGCTTCAGCACGCAGGAGCGGCCGAGCTCGAGCAGGCGCTTGCTGGGATGGGCCGCGAGCAGCGGCGCGATGTCGAACTCGGAGGCCGAGTAGAAGCCGAAATGGCGCTCGGCCGCCTCGCCGCGGAGCAGGCGATAGGTGCCGACCACTTTGGGCCGCGCCTTGCGGAACGGCTTCGCGTCGGTCGCGGCGTGATCGATCACCAGAAGGTGGTCGCAGACTGCATCGTAGGCGTCGACGTCGCGCCGCGACAGCATCGCCATGCCGCTGGGGATCGCCGACATCTCCTCGTAGAACACCTGGTAGCGCAGCCGCTGCGCCCGGCGGATCTCGGACTTGCGGGTGGCGAGGCACACCTCGAGGCTGCCGATGCGGCCGAGGCTCGGGCCCAGCTCGGGGAGGGGCTTGCCCGCACCCTTGGCCTTGAAGCGGATCGGCGTGGCGCCGGGCGGGGTCAGGCTGCGGCCACCGAAGCCGGGCAGGGTGCCGTCGGCCGACTTGCGCTTCAGCTTCGCGATGGGGGACTCGACGCTGTCCCAGCCGTTGGCCCGGATCGCGTCCCAAGCGGCGGAGGCCCCACGCGTAAACTTCGCGACCATGGTCGACGCCCATTCCGGGTCGGGAGCGCGCCCCCGCGGGGCGGCCGGCTCCAGGCCCTGGAACCGGACACAATCACGAAGGCCGCACGCTTTTATGACAGGCCCGCGCCGGCGCCCGTGAGCGTCCCGCGAGCCCGAAGGCCGTCCGGTCTCAGACGAACTGGCTGAGGCCGGGGACGGAGCCGACGATCGGCCCCATCACGTCCTCGCCGGCCTTCTCGCGGCCGTAGGCGAACAGCTCCTGGCCGAGCGGCTGCATCTGGCCCATCGGCACGCCGGCCGCCATCAGCTTCTGGCCGAGCGCCATCACGCCGCCGCCCATCATGCCGCCGAGCCTGCCCATGAGGCCGCCGCCGCCCTCGTCGGCGTTCGAGGTCGCGACCAGGGATTCGGCGCCCGGCATCGCCGCCATCAGCTGGCTCACCTCCGTGGCGGGGCCCTCCTTCTGGAGGAACGCCAGGATGTGCCCGATCGCGGTCTGCGCCGTCGCGGCATCGAGCCCGGTGCGGTTGGTCACGCGGGCGATGAGTTCTTCCATGATCGGCAGCTCCCGAGGGTGTTTCCTCGTCCTTCGGGCTTAGGGAAGCAGAAATCAAGCAAAACGGCCGCGCATCTGGCAAAGCCGGTCTTCGGCCGGCATAACCTTCACCGGTGGTGCGAAGGGGATTGGGCGTGATGGCGGGCGACGGCAGCATCCTCGTTGGAAAAAGCATCCCGAAGACCGGCGCGCCGAAGCCCGAGGTGCTGACGCTCAAGCTCGCCAACCGGCACGGGCTGGTGGCCGGCGCGACCGGCACCGGCAAGACCGTGACGCTGCAGGTGATGGCCGAGGGCTTCTCCAATGCCGGCGTCCCGGTCTTCGCAGCCGACGTGAAGGGCGACCTCTCGGGCCTGGCGGCGGCCGGGGAATCCAAGCCCGTCTTCGTCAAGCGCGCCGAGGAACTCGGCATCGCCTACGAGCCCGACCGCTTCCCGACCGTGTTCTGGGACCTGTTCGGCGAGCAGGGCCATCCGATCCGCTGCACCGTGACCGAGATGGGGCCGCTGCTGCTGGCGCGGCTGCTCGAGCTCAACGACACGCAGGAGGGCGTGCTCAACATCGCCTTCCGCGTCGCCGACGAGAACCAGTGGCCGGTGATCGACCTGAAGGACCTGCGCGCGCTGCTGGCCTTCTGCTCGGAGAACCTCAAGACGATCTCCGGCCGGTACGGCAACGTCTCGGCGGCGTCGGTCGGCGCGATCCAGCGCCAGCTCCTGATGCTCGAGAACCAGAACGCCGACCGGTTCTTCGGCGAGCCGGCCCTCAACCTCGAGGACTTCATGCGGACCGACCGCGACGGGCGCGGCGTCATCAACATCCTGGCCGCCGACAAGCTGATGCAGCGGCCCCGGCTCTACGCCTCGTTCCTGCTGTGGATGCTCTCCGAGCTGTTCGAGCAGCTGCCCGAGGTGGGCGACCTGGACAAGCCGAAGCTGGTGTTCTTCTTCGACGAGGCGCACCTGCTGTTCAACGATGCGCCGAAGGCGCTGCTGGACGCGGTCGAGCAGGTGGTGCGGCTGATCCGCTCGAAGGGCGTCGGCGTCTACTTCGTGACGCAGAACCCCCTCGACGTGCCCGAGACGGTGCTGGGCCAGCTCGGCAACCGGGTCCAGCACGCGCTGCGCGCCTTCACCCCCCGCGACCAGCGCGCGGTGAAGGCCGCCGCGGAGACCTTCCGGCAGAATCCCGGCTTCGACGTCGCGGAGGCGATCACGCAGCTCGGCGTCGGCGAGGCCCTGGTCAGCTTCCTGGAGCCGAAGGGCACGCCCTCGGTGGTCGAGCGCGCCTTGATCGCGCCGCCCCAGGGGCGCGTCGGCCCACTGACGCCGGCGGAGCGCGCCGACTTGATCGCCCGGAGCCCCCTGCGCGGCAAGTACGATGCGGCGATCGACAGCGAGAGCGCCTACGAGATGCTGGCCAAGCGCAAGAATCTCGACGCCGCCCCAGCCGAGGCGGCGCAGGCCTCGGAAGGCGGCCTCGGCGGGTTCCTCGGCGGCATCATGGGCAGCGTGTTCGGCACGCCCGCCGCCAAGGGTGGCGGCAAGGGGGGCCGCAAGGCGCCGCAGAGCCTTGCCGAGCAGGTCGTGTCGAACGCGGCGCGCTCCATGGCGCGCAGCGTCGGCACCCAGGTCGGCAACGCGATCCTGCGCAACGTGCTCGGCGGGCTGACGAAGCGGTAGCAGGGAGCGGGCGCGGCGCGGGCCGCGCCGGGTCACAGGCAGGGATCGGGTGCCGCCTCGAGCCGGCCCGCCTCGATCGCGGCGAGGAAGGCCTGGTAGTCCGCCGCGTTCCGGTCGCCGTAGGCGTGCGCCCAGTCGGCCAGCGCCTCGCGCAGGTCGGCGTGGCGGTCCTTGCCGCAATAGCCGGCGATGGCCGCCGCGTCGCCGGTGCGGGCATGCGCGCGGGCGAGCAGCGCGCCGTAGGCCCAGGAGAAGTACAGCAGCGGCTGCCCGGTCATGCAGGAGACCGGGATCTCGCCCTTCATGTTCTTCATCTGCCGCACGTAGAACGGGCGGTCGGCGATCGTGGTCCAGCCGAGCAGCGGGTCGCCGACGCCCTGGAGCAGGCGCTGGCCGTAGATCACCCGCTCGCCCTCGTGGCTGGCATAG
>NZ_JAKSYA010000081.1:0-867 GCF_022829485.1 Methylobacterium sp. J-059 | reverse complement strand
TAAGAGCGCCTAACAGAACCGCCTGATTTGGTTGAGGGTGATGAGACTGGCGGCGAGGTTGGTGAAGGCCTCGTAGATGTCGGCGCGGCGCTCGTAGCGTACGGGCAGGCGTCGGAAACGGTTGAACCAGGCATGGGTGCGCTCGACTACCCAACGGTGACGCCCAAGCTTCTCGCTGCTGTCGATCCCGCGCCGAGCGATGCGAGGGACGATCCCACGGGCGCGGCACTCCTGGCGACGGGCACGGGCGTCGTAGGCCTTGTCGGCATGAAGCTTGTGGGGACGGCGGCGTGGGCGACCGCGCCGGCCGCTGCCCACGGGCGGGATCGCATCGAGGGTCGGGGCCATCATCACGCTGTCGTGGCGGTTGGCCCCCGTGAAGGTCAGGCCGAGGGGCGTACCGCGGGCATCGACGACGAGGTGACGCTTGGTGCCCGGTTTGCCGCGATCCGTCGGGTTCGGGCCTGTGGCAGAGCCCCTTTTTTCGCCGGGACAGACGCGCTGTCCAGGCTGGCCCGGCTCCAGTTGAGCTGGCCGGCTTCGTAAAGTCGCCCCAGCAGCACCTGATGCAGGCGGGTCCAGACGCCCGCCGCCTGCCAGTCCCGCAGGCGGCGCCAGCACGTCATGCCCGAGCCACAGCCCATCTCGGCCGGCAGCATCTCCCAGGGCAATCCAGAGCGCAGCACGAACAGGATGCCTGTCAGGGCCGCCCGGTTCTTGATAGGCCGTCGACCGCCTTTCGGACGGGGTCGGGGAGGCGGAAGCAGCGGGGCGATCTCGTCCCAGAGATCGTCGGGAAGAAGTGCGCGGGCCATGAAACACCAACGCACATCAACGCTCAGGGTGCCGTTCTGTTAGGCGCTCTTA
>NZ_JAKSYA010000050.1:0-11579 GCF_022829485.1 Methylobacterium sp. J-059 | reverse complement strand
CTGATCGAGGTACAGGCCGCCATCAAACGCTTCATCGCCGAGAGCAACGGCAATCCGAAGCCGTTCGTCTGGACCGCCGACCCGGATCGCATCATCCAGGCCGCAAAGCGCGGGCACCAAGTGTTAGACTCGTACCACTAGCTCCGGCCGATCTCCACACAGCTCTCCCAGCCTTGTGCCGTGCCAAGGCCTTCCGCTGCCGATGGAGCTTGACCTTCAGCATGGGACCCCAGCGCCACGCGTTCTCGATACCGTGCAAGACCCTCTCCTGTTCGCGCATCGATCGGCCAACTCGACCGCGAGCGCTCCCGGCCGCTGATGGCGGCGATCGACGCCTGCAACGCCCGCTTCGGCCGCGGCAGCGTCGTCCCCGCCCGGGCTAGACTCGTGAGGAAACGGACATGGAGCACGAAGTTTGAGATGCGGACGCCGCGCTACACTAGCCGGGTCGGCAAGTTGGCGATGGCGCACGCGCGACCGGCGGTATGGCGGGCCGTCGCAGCAGGGTCGTCTTGTCGTGAAGTGCGCACCTTTGAGGTGGCGTCCCGGGATTTCCGGGGTCATTCCGCGGCTTCAGCGCGCCCCTCGTCGACATCCGCCTCATCGTCGGCGTCGACGCCTTCCTCCAGCTGCTCCTCGTCGTCCGTCGCCGCCTGCGGGGTGATCCCAAACCGGGCGGCGACGTCGGGTGCGAAGCGCAGCAAATCGGGGCGAAGACGCAGGAGGCTGAGGTCCTTGGATTTCCCTTCCAGCATCACGTCGAAAACCAATCCCTCGGCCATCCGCATGAACGTCGCGAACTCGAAGGGGTTGGTGAAGTCGGCGTGACCCGTCCAGACCGGGGGGCGCAACACCGTCTTCACCCGTGCCGTCGCCTTGATCGGCGCCTTCAACACCTCCTTCGACTTACCCCTGGCTTTTCCGGCCTTGGCCGCCTCTCGTTGCTTGGGGGTGATCTTTTGCTTGATCTCGCGCAACTCGGTGCGCGGCGAGGAGAAATGCATTTTCGGGCGGACGCCAGCGGGCCACGTCGCAAGGAAGCGCTCGAAGGTCTCGCGCATGTCCAGCCGCTCGGGATTGAGGCACCAGAAATGCTGGTAGTCGAAGATCAACCGCACCCCGGTACGCTCGTGGATCCAGAGCACGTCCGCCGCCGAGAAGCGCAGGTCATCATTCTCCAGCACCAGACGGCGCTTCACGTGCTCCGGGCAGAGGTTCCAGCCGTCGACCCAACGCGCCCGGCTCGCCTCGTGGTCGTCGTAAACGCCACCGACATGGGTGATCATCACCGCCTCGTCGTCCAGCTCCATCCGGTCCAGCATCTGAGCTTGGCTGGAGAGATCCCAAATGCTCTTCTTCGTGAGCTCGGGGTTCGGAGCGTTCAGCAGCACGTACTGCGAGGGATGGAACGACAGCCGGATGTCGTAGGCCCGGGCCTTTGCGCCGAACGCCCGCAGCTCGGCATCGCTCTCCGCCACCATGTTGTGAAACCGGGGCATGTCCGGGTGGGTCGCATAAGGCGCGATGTCCGACGACATCCGATACATGTCGAGGTTCTTGGACTTGAGGTAGTCCAGGACGTGGTCCAGCAGTTCGAGGGAGCACTTGAGGTGCGGATCCTTCTGCCAGCGCCGGGTGTCCTGCGACTTCAGGTCTGGCCGCCCCATCACCTTGACGGGAAAGCCCAGCCGCAAGGGACGATCATTGCCGGTCATGCCTGCACCTGTGCCTGGGGAAACCCGAGTCCCTGGATGAAGTCGTTCCAGTCGGCGTTGCGCAGCGCCCCGCCTGTCGCCTGGGCGTGGCCGTTGCCGTAGCGCCCGTCGGCGTTGGCCGGACGATGCTCGGCGAGGAAGGCGATGAGATCGCGCCCGCTGGCCGACCGAGCGGCGAAATGCACCCAGCCGGGGCGATAGCCCGCGTTCGCGGCGATCACGATCTTGTTCTTCAGGCGCCCCCGCCATTGCTGGGCGATCAGGGGATGGATCTGGCACGGGGAGTCGAGCGATATCAGCGCGACGTCGCCGCCGATGGCGGGCGGCACGCGCTTGGCCGTGTCCATGGCCGCCCGGACCTCGGTCTTGGCCGCGTGCAAAGCTAACGCATCGGCATCGTCGCCCTTGGTGATGCGTTTTGGGCCATCCGATGCCAGCAGAAGTCGTAACGCCGGCCCTGCGTCGGCCGCCGCGGTTCGGCGGGGGGCGTTGACGAGCGACGTGGCATCGCGAAGGGCCGTCTTGCCCCAGCGAGCCTGGGCCTCGGCGATCTCCGGGAAGTCGAGACCCTCGGCCATGTCGCCGATCAGGCCCACCGCCGCCAGCCATAGCAGGTCGGCCTGGTTCCCCATGGCGCCAACGGCCCACCAGGCAAGCAGGGCGGTGGTCGGCTCAGGGACGAGGCCGTTCCCGCTGATCGTGATCGCGTCCCTCGGTTCGCCGGTCGGGACGTGGTGGTCGATGACGAGTGTCGGGCAGCCCGACAGCACGGGGTCGGCTCGGGTGCCGAGGTCGGCCAGGATCAATCCGCCGGGCTCGTGCTCGCCCAGCCGGTCGGCGACCTGGGGGTCCCACGGTGATTCCCCCTTACCGACAACGACCGATACCGCCTCCCATCCCGCTTGCTGGAGGGCTCGGACCAGTATGGCGGCCGCGGTCAGACCGTCCGCATCGAAATGGCTGACGATCAGGATGGGCTTCTCTTTGTTGAACTTGGCGAGGGCGGCCTTCATCGCGTCCCGTGCCGACCCTCGTGTATCGCCATGCGATGACAGGCTTCCGACCATTCGAGACCTCACTGACCCACCCGTCATTTCATACCCCGTGGCCCCGTTCGAAGGCCGGCCCCGAAATCCTTTGATGCAAGCCAGAGATGCGCATCGCCCGGCGAGGCAACGTCCGAGTTTCGGAACCGATGGCAGGCCAATCAGAGAATTCTGTTCAAAGATCCCATTGCCCGGGGTGCAAGCGCACAGGCGATCGGCCGTCGGCACGATACGGCCTCCCAAACGGCATCGGCCTGCTGATGTCCGGGGTCGGAGGATGAGAGGATCTGGTCGGAATCACGTGGAGGGGCTCTGGGAGCCATGCCTGGTTCGACCTGCCGGTTTCCCGGCTGCTGCGATGCCCTTGGACCGGGAAAGCCCTGTCGCCACTGTATCGCGGCCGCGATTGCGCAACGTGCCGTCAGTCTCCGTGAACGCATCGCCGCGAACCGAATGGAAGGACGGCCGCCATACGCCAACCGACCGGAACAACTGTCGAATCCAGATCGATCGCTTCATGGTTCGCGCATCGGGTTAGCAACCGCAGCGAAAGCGGCCGCCGGAGAGTCGGATTGTCGGCCAAGAGCGTTGACCGGCGAGGTCGGTCACACGCCGGGTCAAGCGGCCTTCCGGGTTTTGACGGCCATAGCCTTGCCCGAAATGCGCTTCCTCGAAGGCGTCGAGGTCTTCGCCTTGGTCTTCCGCGGCTGCACCTTCGCTGATCCCTCCCCATTCTCGGACCTGATGCTGCGCTTAAGGGCCTCCATCAGGTTCACGACGTTACCGGAGTTCGGCGCACCGGCCTTCGCCTTGCCCTTGCTCTTGCCCTTCGCCGGCTTCGGTGCCTTGCCCTTCACCAGGGCGATCAGCGCCTCCTCGTAGCGGTCCTCGAACTTCGACGGATCGAACTTTCGGGTGGAGCGCGCGATCAGCTCCTCGGCGAGCGCCCGCATCTCGGCCGTGGGATCGCCGTCGGGCATGTCCTCGAAGTAGGCCGTCGGCGAGCGGACCTCGTCCTCGTATCGCAGCAGCGTCGCGAGCAGGCCCTTGCCGTACGGTTCGAGCAGGACCACCCGCTCGCGCTTGTAGATGACGATGCGGCCGAGCCCGGCCATGCCTTTCTTCCTCATCGCATCTCGGATCACGGCGAAGGCCTCGCGCGAGACCTTGTCCTCGGCCGCCAGGTAGTACGGCTTGTCCAGGTAGCGCTCGTCGACCTCCGCGCGCCTGCAGAACGCCTCGATGTTGATCGTGTGCGTGCTCTCCAGGGCGATCTCGCTGAGTTCGTCGTCCTCGATCGGCACGAGGTCGTCCTTGGCGATCTCGCATCCCTTGACCTGATCGTCGCGATCCACGGTGTCGCCGGTCACGGAATCGACCATCAGCTGCTTGAGACGGTTGCCGGTCTCGCGGTTGATCGTATGGCACTTCAGCTCCCTCGACGAGCTGACTGCCGGATACAGTCCGACCGCACAGGAGACGAGTGAAAGTCGAAGATGACCTTTCCAGTTGGCGCGGGCTGCCACGTCCATCTCCTGTGTCTGTCGAAGTATTTCCGGCCGCCGATGCCTTCGCGCCGCGAAGGTCGGGAGCTTGACGGTTCAACGAGAGTCCAACTCGACTCGTTCCTCCACAGGCGCAGCTGTGGATAACCTGCCCATTATTGTAGATGGCCCTGCCGAAGGAGTCGGCTCAGGAACCCGAGCGGGCCGTTCCGGTTCTCACAGGACGATGACCGAGCTGCTCAGATCCTATCGGGACAAGCGGGACTTCGGGGCCTC
Organism: Methylobacterium sp. J-059; assembly: GCF_022829485.1. Taxonomy (NCBI): domain Bacteria; kingdom Pseudomonadati; phylum Pseudomonadota; class Alphaproteobacteria; order Hyphomicrobiales; family Methylobacteriaceae; genus Methylobacterium; species Methylobacterium sp. J-059. Next base: position 7,037 of record NZ_JAKSYA010000050.1, on the reverse strand, counting down.
GCCCGAGCCCAAGGGCAAGCGCGGCCGCAAGGCGGCGAAGGCGCGGTTCGTCGTCCAGAAGCACGACGCGCGGCGTCTGCACTACGACCTGCGGCTCGAGATGGACGGGGTGCTCAAGAGCTGGGCGGTGACGCGCGGACCGAGCCTGTCGCCCGCCGAGAAGCGGCTCGCGGTCCAGACGGAGGATCACCCGGTCGACTATCTGGCCTGGGAGGGCGCGATCCCGAAGGGCCAGTATGGCGGTGGGACCATGATCGTCTGGGACACCGGTTCCTGGGAGCCCATGGGTGATCCGTCCGTTGGACTGGCGAAGGGGCACCTCGAATTCGCCCTGCACGGCGAAAGGCTCGTGGGCCGATGGCATCTCGTGCGCATGAAGGGCCGCGGCGGCGAGAAGAAGCAGCCCTGGTTGCTGGTGAAGGCCGACGACGAGCACGCCCGCCGCGACGGCGACATCCTCGTCGAGCACGAGGCCTCGGTCCTGTCGGGCCGGACCAACCAGGATCTCGCCGAGGGCGGGGTCGTCAGAGCCGATCATGCGGCCCGCGCCGAGGTCGCCGCCGAGCGGAGGACGAAGCCGCCCGCGAGCCGCTCCAAGGGGGCCCGCCAGGCGATCCTGCCGCCCTTCGTCGAACCCGCGCTCGCGACCCTCGTCGACGACGTACCCACCGGTGACGGCTGGCTGTACGAGATCAAGCACGATGGCTACCGCATGCAGGCCCGCATCGCCGGCGGCTCGGTGAAGCTTCTGACGCGCTCGGGCCTCGACTGGACCGCGAAGTTCGAAGCCGCGGCCCAGGCCCTGAAGGGTATGAAGCTGCCCTCGGCCCTGATCGACGCCGAAATCGTCGTCGAGACGGAGAGCGGGGTCTCCAGCTTCTCCGCCCTGCAACAGGCGCTCGCCGCCGGCGATACGGGATCGGCGGTCGTCTACGCCTTCGATCTGCTCTACCTCGACGGCAGGGATCTGCGTGCCCTGCCCCTGACCGAACGCAAGGACCTGCTGCTGCAGGTCCTCGACGACGCCCCGCCGGGCGGCCCCATCCGGTTCAGCGAGCATCTCACCGCCGATGGCGAGGCCATGGCGCGCCACGCCTGCAGGCTCGGACTGGAAGGCATCGTCGCCAAGCGCGCTGACGCGCCCCACCGCTCGGGCCGGACCGATGCCTGGCGCAAGATCAAATGCAGCTTGTCGAAGGAGTTCGTCGTCGCCGGCTACATGCCGTCGACCACCGCGTCCAGGTCCGTCGGGTCGTTGATCCTCGGGACGCACGAGGACGGCACCCTCGTCCACGTCGGGCGGGTCGGCACCGGCTTCCGCGACGCGGTTGCGCGGGATCTCTGGACGCAGCTGGAACCGCTGCGCATCCCGGCGGCGCCCTTCGCGGCCGAGCTGCCGCCGCCGGCGCGCCGCAACGCCCGCTGGGTCGAGACCCGGCTCGTCTGCGAGGTCACGTTCCGCGGGTGGACGGGCGACCGCCAGCTTCGGCACGCGTCCTTCAAGACCCTCCGGAGCGACGTGCGGCCTGAGGAGGTCGTACGGGCGAAGGGGGCCGCGGCCGCGAAGCCTCGTATGCGGAAGCCGCCGGTGAAGGCCACGCCGCTGACGCATCCGGATCGCGTGCTCTGGCCCGACGTCGGCCTGACCAAGGAGGGTCTCGCCGAGTATTACGAAGAGGTTGCCGACCGAATCCTGCCGCACGTCGTCGACCGGCCGCTATCGCTTCTCCGGTGCCCGGATGGCCTCGGATCCTGCTTCTACCAGAAACACGCCTGGGCCGGTCTCGACGACCGCCATATCCGGTCCGTGGACGGGGAGAACACCGTCGTGATCCGGGATCGGGATGGCCTTCGCGCCCTCGTCCAGTCGAGCGTGCTGGAGATCCATCCATGGGCGGCGACGGTCTCGGACCCGAATCGGCCGGACCGGCTGGTGTTCGACCTGGATCCGGGCGACGGCGTCGCGTGGGACGATCTCGTCGCCGGCGCGCTGGAGGTGCGCGAGCGGATGTCGGCCTCGGGCCTCGCCAGCTTCGTGAAGACCACCGGCGGCAAGGGGCTGCACGTCATCGTGCCGATCGAGCCGAAGGTCGGCTGGGACGAGGCCAAGGCCTTCGCGAAGCGCATCGCATCCGAGATGGCGAAGGACGTCCCCGACAGCTTCGTCGCGACCGTGTCGAGGAAGGCCAGGGAGGGACGGATTTACGTGGACTACCTGCGCAACCAGCAAGGCGCGACCGCCGTCGCGGCCTTCTCCACCCGGGCGCGCCCCGGGGCGCCCGTATCCGTTCCCATCGATTGGAACGAACTTCCGTCGCTCGGCTCCGGGGCGCGCTTCGACGTTACAAGCCTGCTGGGGCGCCTGTCCGCATTACAGCGCGATCCCTGGACTGGGTTCGAACGCGCGGCTCGTCCGCTCGAGTTTGCTGGGCGCCGACCCCGTCGACAGACCTCGTAGGCGAAACCTAACGCTTGGTACCCATTCACGAGGGGCGTTTGGGCTGGCGACCAGACTTTGGTCCTTCGTCCCGAAGCGGATGTTCCACCGTCGACCCAAACTCGCCGCTCAAGGCTGCTCGCGCCGGGCCCGAAAGCGGTCATTCGGCCAACTGCCGTCCTTGCAGCAGCGAACCCAGCAATGACCGTTCGCCCGTCCGCGGCCGCGTTCGAACCGGAAAAGAAGTGCCTCTTCCGTGTGCGATCATTCGATCGCTATCGGCGTTTCGCTCAGGAGGCCTGGGACATCCTGCCGGATCGCGTAACGATGCGTGTGAGCGACATCACGCTCTGGATCAGTGCCGATTTGGTCCAGGAGCCCTACCAGCATGGGCAGATCCAGAGCTTGGACACAGTCAGGAAGCGATCAAGGAGCTGGTGTACCGCAAGCGATATTTCGTGAGCGATGGCGACGTCGACGAGGATGCGGCGGAGGAACGAGCAAGGTGTCTTAGAAGAGATCTATCTTCCTTCTTCCCCTAGCGGATACTGAGACCAGTATCATCCCCTTCACGCCGGGTAAGAAAACATGTGGCTCTCCGACGAAGCCAGGCCCGATCGAAACGACGCCCTGTTCGCTCGACGAAGATCCCGCGAATGTCCCTGAGCGTTAAGGGGTTAAGCCGCCGCTGGCACCTTTCGTTCGCAGGCGGGCTCAAGAGGGCTGTTGCTCGGGGATAGGTCTGTTCTCGGCGTACAATTGTCGGCAGCGATCCAGGCAGGATTAAGGATCGATTAAGCCGCCGTGAGCGAGACATCGCGTAAATGTTGGTTTCAAAAATGGTGGATCGCTCGATCCTGGAGTTCACGCTGATGAACACCCCCTTGTTGCGATCTTCCAATGAGGCCGAGCGCCTTGCCGCCCTGCGTGACCTGAACATCCTTGATACCGCACCGGAGACCCAGTTCGATGCGATCTGCCGTACGGCCCAGGTCTTGTTCGGAATGCCGATTGCCCTGGTCTCGCTCCTCGACGAAGACCGCCAGTGGTTCAAGGCGCGCTGCGGGCTGAGCCACGACGCAACGTCCCGGGACGTCGCATTCTGCAACCATACCATCCAGGCCGACGAGGTCCTCATCGTCGAGGATGCCCGTGACGATGCCCGGTTCAAGTCGAACCCCCTGGTCACGGGGGAGCCGGGCATCCGCTTCTATGCCGGCGCACCGCTGATCCTGAGGTCCGGCATCCGCGTCGGATCACTCTGCATCATCGACACCGAGCCGCGACGCTTCTCGAGCGAGCAGGGCCGCCAGCTCCGCGATCTGGCCGAGGTCGTGACCGCGAACCTGCGCGTCTACCAGGATCGTACCGAGCATCGTCGCGTGGCGGCGACGCTGGCGGATACCGATGATGCGTTGCGCGACGCCCGATCCCGCTACGCCTCACTCGCCGACGCCCTGCCGCAGATGGTGTGGACCGTGTCGCCCGAGGACCGCGTCACCGCCTACCGGAACGCGAGCTTCCGTGCCTACTACGGCGAGACCGACGGTTCGCGCGGCCGGGCCCACAGCCGCAACCATCCGGGTGACGTCGACCGCATGTCGAGCGCCTGGGAGGCCGCGGTCTCGGGCAAGCAGGCTTTCGAACTCGAAGGTCGCCTCAGGCGGCATGACGGCGACTACCGCTGGCACCGGATCGTCATGATCCCGCTGAAGCGCAGCGGAGAGGTAATCGAGTGGCTCGGTACGGCGCTCGATATCGACCACATCATCGCGGCACAGACCGCGCTGAAGGCGACCGGAGACCTCCTGCGTCTCGCCCAGGAGGCGGCCGAGGCGGGCATCTGGGAGTGGGACATGCGCGACGACGTCGTCCGGCTTTCATCGATGAGCGCCCGCATGCACAACCTTCCGGTACCGGTCGGCCAGGACGCGATGGAGATCCCGCTGGCCGATTGGAAGGTGCAGGTCCATCCCGACGACCTTCCTAAGGTCTGGGACGAGGTAAAGCGCGCCATAGCCGATCGGACCACGTACAGCTGCGAGTTCCGCATCGCCAATCCTGCGGTCCCGGCCGAACCGCGATGGATGCAGTCTTTCGGTCGCATGCTCGACGACGCGGCCGGCGAGCCCGTCCGCTGCGTCGGCCTCCAGATCGACATCACGGATCGAAAGGTCTCCGAGGCGCGCATCGCCCACGTCGCGAGTCACGACAACCTCACCGACCTACCCAATCGCGTGGTCTTCCACGCGACGCTCGAAAGATGCCTCGCGGATCTCGGAAACGGTCAAGCCGCGCTGCTCTGCCTCGACCTCGACCGCTTCAAGACCGTCAACGACACGCTCGGACACCATGCCGGGGACAGGCTCCTACGCGTCGTCGCCGACCGTTTGAGGGACTCCGTCGGGAATGAGGGCGTCATCGCGCGCCTCGGCGGGGACGAGTTCGCGATCATCCTGCCGGGGGCCGGGCTTGAGACCGCGCAGGCGCTCGCACGGACCGTCATCGACGCCATCGGCCAACCGATCCATCTCGGCAGCCAGGTGGTGACCATCGGCGCGAGCATCGGGATCGCGCTCGCACCGGAACATGGACTGGAGGTAGATCTCCTGCATCGCCATGCCGACCTCGCCCTCTACCGGGCCAAGGGGGCCGGACGGAACAGCTCCCAGGTCTACACCAAGGGAATGGACGAAGCCCTGGAGGACAGGAACAAGCTTGAGTTCGACATGCATCTCGCCCATCGCAAGGCGGAGTTTCGGCTGTATTACCAACCCGTCGTCGCACTGACGGACGGGCAGGTCCGTGGCTTCGAGGCCTTGATGCGCTGGCCGCATCCGATCCGCGGGATGGTCTCGCCGGCCGAATTCATCCCGATCGCAGAGGAGACCGGCCTAGTGGTTCCCCTCGGGACCTGGGCTCTGGAGGAGGCCTGTCGCTTCGCCGCGTCGTGGCCGATCCAGGCGCGCATCGCCGTCAACGTCTCGGCGGTCCAGTTCCAGCAGCCCGGCCTTGAAGCGGCCGTTGCGAACGCCCTTGCGGTCTCCGGTCTCGCGGCCAACAGGCTCGAACTGGAGATCACAGAGAGCCTGATGATCCAGGATGGCGACGCGGTCATCGCCTGCCTGCATAGGCTTCGGTCCATCGGCGTCCGCATCGCCCTGGACGATTTCGGGACGGGGTACTCCAGCCTGAGCTACCTTCGGCGCTTCCCGTTCGACAAGATCAAGATCGATCGGTCGTTCGTACGCGAGATCGACGACCCCGACGCGCAGGCCATCGTCCGCGCCGTGGTCAGCATCGGCGAACGTCTTGGGACCGCGATCACCGCCGAGGGTGTCGAGACTGAGGATCAACTCGCCCTGGTGACCCAAACGGGATGCACGGAGGTTCAGGGTTTCCTGTTCGGCAAGCCGATGACGCCGGAGCAGGCCCTGCTTTTTATGAGAGAGCAAACCCCGCGGAAGGCGGCGTGAAGCAGCCGTCATGCTACAATCGCAAGATCAATGCCTGCTTGAGGACCGGACGCGACTGTAAGCAGCCAGGCCGTTTCCCACCCCGAACGGTCTTCTAGTTCCGACTCGGCCCGGCTGACATACCCGGCTTGCCTCGGCTTCCGATGAAGACGCTCGGACATGCTGGTGCTGTGCTGCGCCAACCGGGACATCACGCGGACCTCCGGCCGGGTTCGCGGGAGCCCGTGGCTAGGCGGTGGTGAGGCGTCGGGACTTCGCGTGGCGCCTTGACGGTGATGGCGACCTCCTGACCGACGAATTCAACACTATCGGCGCACCGGCGTGTGTTGCGCCCCCCGACCGCTTCGGGCGCCTTCCCACGTGGCAGCCAGCGCGGCGGTACGGCCGCGCTGGCCCGACCCGGCTCAGCGCAGGAGCTGGAGGATGCCCTGGTTGGCGCTGTTGGCCAGCGACAGCGCCGAGATCGCCAGCGACCGGCGCGTCGACAGTCCGTGGCCTCCGTTATCTCGATCGACCGGATTGCTTCGGCAACCTTGCGGCCTTGCAACCCCAGGACATTCACCTGACGCAACTTCGCGACGATTTCTCCAGCCGTATGCTGCTTCCGACCCATGATGACATCCCCTACATCGCTTAGGGAGGACCACTTTTCAGGGGCAGGCCAGCTTAATCGTCGAAGCCTTCCAGAACGACTTTGCCCTTCGCGCGACCGCTCTCGATCAGTGCATGAGCCCGCGCGAGGTTGGTGGCATTGAGAGGTCCGAACGACTCATTGAGCGTGCTGTGGAGTTTTCCCGCGTCGATCAGGCGGGAGACCTCGGTGAGGATCTCGTGCTGCCGCTCCATGTCTGCCGTTCCGAACAGCGAGCGGGTGAACATCAACTCCCAGTGAAGCGACAGGCTTTTTGGCTTGAGCGGCATCACGAGATCCTCACCGAGGTCTCCCGCCTGATCGACGCGGGAACACCCCACAGCACGCTCAATGAGTCGTTCGCACCTCTCAATTCGACCAACCTCGCGCGGGCTCATGCACTGATCTAGAGCCGTGCGGCGAGCTGGGTGGCATTGAGAGGTCCGAACGGCGCATTGAGCGGGTGTTGGGGGTTTGCCGTGTGCATCAAGCG
>NZ_JAKSYA010000078.1:0-357 GCF_022829485.1 Methylobacterium sp. J-059 | reverse complement strand
CCGTCGCGTTCCCGCAACGACGATGTGAGGAGCGTTCGTCATAGGTCCAGACACAGGGCCGATACAGCGCCATCCCGCGCCATCCCCTGTATCCAGACCCAGACCCTATCCGCACAAGGCAGCCGTCACCGAGCGCTTACGTTTCGGGCGCAGGCGGACTCGAAGCTGTGAGCTCGGAAGGTCTCGCCGGCGGCAATCGCTTGCCTGATGATGGAGGCGGCCGAGGCGACGTTGCCGGGTGTCGTGAAGAGGGTGCCGTTGTCGGTGAGCACCGTGTGCACCTTGTAAGGCACGGCCTCGATGAGATGGCGGAGGAAGTCAGCTGCGACCCGCCGCGTGGCCTTCTCGTGAAGCTCG